>CALKXO010000514.1 GCA_938003615.1 uncultured Pirellulaceae bacterium
GAACGATTCGTTGACTCGTTCGGGAGGAAGTGGCTCACGAAGCTGACGCTTGTGGCCTTTCTGCCCACCACGTTTGGATTTCTTGCGCCGATCGGTTTTCTTCTTAGGAGGCTTGACGATGTCACTCGACGGTGACTTCGAAGAGGTCGAGGAGTCTTTTTTAGCTTTCGCAAGTTCTAGCTCAAGCGCTTCCACACGAGCCAGTAGTTTGACTGCAAAATCCCGAAGCTCTGCTTTTGTGGCGGTTTCCAAATCCATTCCCGAAAGTAGCAGAAACTCAAACAGGCTGCTACGCCGGTCAAAAGCCGTGAACGGTTACACCAATCCATCGAAGCCGATCCGTTTGGCAAGACAATGATGTTGTTGGGCGACGCGCAGGTGCAGCACGTCGGCACGCACCACATTCGTTACTACCTACCGGAAATTCCTTTAGCCGTTGTTGAAGTGGGGATGTTTCTGGGCAAACCCGTGATTGGATTTACGAGCATAACCCTTGAAGGCGTAGCAATCACGACGGGCCCGGTAGGCGATATTCTCGATTACCGTAAATTGGGAATTCCCAGTCTTCAAGTTTGTTGTCCACCCGAGGCCAAATCTTTAGAGGAAAAATACCAGTACCACATGTACATTGTGCAGCAGACCTTATCGGACCAATACACGACGCCGTTGTTAATTTCGCCATCCCATGTCGCACACGTTTTCGAATATACTCACCGCATACAGAACTGGATAAAGCACAAGGCCGCATTTGCAACCGGTGGTACCCCTAAACAGCTTCCTAATCGCGGCGAAATTGCGACGAAAATTAACAATCTGTGGTGGTTTAACTGGTCTGTCCGTTCGGATTTAAGGAATGTTTTTGCCAATATCAAAATGGACCGAACTCAGTTCGAAGCTTCAGCACAGGTAGAAACCGATCTCGAAAGTTCTCCCCCATTTACCACAGCACGGTTCTAGCTTCATTGATGGGGCGTCGTTGCCTTTCGCTCAGTGAAACGTACGTACGTCGCGCTCCTTTCGCGGAGCGAAAGGCGACTATAGATAAACTCACAGCCACAGAGTGGAAAAGCCGCGACCGTTTTGGGACAAAGTCCAGTTTTTCATTGAGATATTCTTTGATGAATTCGGCGAGCGGATTGTTGGCGGTAATGGAAGCCTGCAAGTGGTGCGTCTATAATCAGGCCCTGTAAAATCAACTTCGCTCGCCCTCAGTCTGTTACCCCGAATAATCGATGAACAAAACCGATCAACCGGTCGTTGTTTCCAATGTCTCATGGCGTGATCTGTGTCCGTGGACCATTATCTTCCGTTCCCTGAATTCGGCTACGAGCATGACCGTGCTTGTGCTGGCGCTGGCGGCGCTTGTCCTGATGCCGGTAGGCTGGTTGATTAGCGACACCGTGTTTTTGAATGATGAACTTCGTTCGGATAGCGTTCTGGCAAGGTTAATCGATGACAACCAAATGCCATACAAACGCGTCTTTCTGGCCACTGACCCGGAAGAAAACTCAGTCAATTTACTGGGCGCCCGTCTCTCGGGGCCGAGAATGGTGTTTACGCAAATCGTAGAACCGTTCCGACAGCTGTTCTCGTTGCCAACTTACGCAACATCGTTGGACGGGAGCGACCTTGGCAACAATCGCTGGTCCGTGCGAGCCTTTTTGTATCTACTTGGCGGTTGTGTATGGACAATCTTTTTGTGGTCATTTGCAGGGGTTGGAATTTGCCGCGCATGTTTGTTGAAGCTGACTCGCAATGAGCCCGTGGGACTCGACGACTCTTTCGAATTTGCGCTCGACAAAACACTGACCGTAACCGGTGCAATCTCAACCCCGTTGTTAGCGATCGCTGCAATGTGCCTGCCTGCATTTTTTCTGGGGCTGTTCATGGGAATGGATCTGGGTGTGTTGGTGGTCGGTCTGTTGTGGTTTGTTGTTCTGGCGCTCGGACTGGTGATGGCGTTGCTGCTGTTAGGATTGATGTTCGGCTGGCCTTTGATGGTCGCCAGCGTCGCCTGCGAAGGACAAAACAGCTTCGACGCGATGACTCGTTCTTACGCTTACGTAATGCAACGTCCGTTGAACTACGTCTTGTACCTGTTCATTTCGATGGTCTTTGGCGGATTCTGTTGGTTCGTCGTGGCCAACGTTGCTGACGGAGCGATTGGGCTTGGCTATTGGTCAACCTCATTTGGAACACGGCTGGTTGGCGGCGACGCAGACCGCATGGACATCATTCGCAGTATCGCTCCGCCAATGGGAGTCGAAGACGGCAAACCGATTGTTCTTGAGCCATCATCGCCTTTGGCGGGTGGCCAAGCGATGATTCGAATGTGGACTTGGATTGGCAGAACAGCCGCTGCCGCATTTGTGTACGGGCTGTTCTGGTGCATGATGTCCGCTGTCTATCTGTTGTTGCGAAAAGACGTTGACGACACCGAGATGGACGAAATCTACATGGTCGACGAACGACGCACCTACGAATTGCCTCCGCTGCAGACAGACGATAAAGGCATTCCTCAGGTTCAGAAACCTGAACCGGTAAACGACTCCGGTGATGAGAAACCTGAGACAGAATCTTAGGGGTCTGCCAGCTTTGTTGCCCAAGCGGTTAATCTTCTGTTGGGTTCGGGGTTAGATCGAATCGGAGATCAACACTACGAAAGAAAAGAAGATTCACATGCCATTCATAAAGCATAGGCGTTTACGTTCAATCTGCAGCGTGTTGTTGCTTGGCAGCGGCCTGCTATGGGCGACGGGGTGTGACCAATCTACGACAGCCGATGCAACCGGAGGGGCTCTGAAACCCTTGAAGGCAATAGGGCTCGACTATTCGCAACTCGCACTTGCAAACGTGGCCTTTGAGGAACCATTTAGGCTAACGGCCAGCAATGGGAAACACATTAGTTTTGAATCGCCCGGATGCGCCTGTCCCACTCTGGCTGATATCGATGGTGACGGTCGCTGACTCAACGCCGATACCGGTCTAACTCAAATACGTTTACCTGATCACCAGCGGTTCCCCATGAAGAGCCCGAGCCACATCGCGGAACCACGGGGCGACGATATTGGCGGGAGTCGCGTTGGTCCGTACGTCTGATTGCAACTGGATGGTGCGCTCGATCGAATAACCTGCTGCTTCGGCGATCTGTTGACCAGACATCGACTTTCGAATCTGCATCAAGTTCACTGCCGCATTGACATGATTGGTCAACGCTTCGGGTTGTTGAATTTCGGTTCCCAAAGAAACAGCAATCAAAGCGCGTAGAAACTCGATGGCAAAATCACCAACCATCACCAGCCGGCTACGCTTTTTCGCAGAGTCCTTGCCGGCCGCGTCAACAAACGCCAGCACTTCACCTGCAAATGCATCTTTGCCGGGATCGACCGAGCCCATCGCGGCGAGAAACGATTGCCGAAACTGAAATGTCTCATCATCGGCCAGTTCGACCGCACGAGCGACGCTACCACCGGATGCCGCAGCAAGGTGCTCTAACGGGGTCGTGGTTTCTAGGTTCGTCATCGAACCAAGAATCGAAGCCACTTCCTGTTCCGTCAGCTGACCAAACCGCACGGTCTGACTGCGCGAAACGATCGTCGAGATTTGTTTTTGCTCGCTGGATCCGATCAGAATCAACACCGAATGGGGCGGCGGTTCCTCAAGCGTCTTCAGCAACGCATTGGCCCCTTCGATGTTTAGGAAGTCAGCATCGTTGATGATCGCAATCTTTCGCCCGCCGCGAAACGGCTTCAGCCCAATCTCGTGGCAGAGCCCCGTCTGTCGGCGGTGCTCAGCTTTGCCGATGAAAAATTCGAGGGGAATAAACGCTTTGTCGGCTGGCTTAGATACCAAAATCAAGTCGGGATGCGTTTTGGCCTTTACCTGAGAACACGATGGACACGTACCACATGGCGTCATCGGTTCAGGGCTGTTTTCACACAACAGGGCCTGAGCCAGTTTGAGTGCGAACAGGTGCTTCCCGACACCGTCTTTGCCCACAAACAAGTATGTGCTGGCAAGGCGGTTGTTGGCAATGCTTTTTTGAAACCGCTCAAGAGCCGAGCGATGGTTGAGTATTTCGGACCAAGGCATAACGTGTTACTTATGGAGTTCGTTGTCTTAGCAGGCCATCCACGATGGCTCTAATGTTTGACTCGATGGTTTGAATCTCTGCGGTTCCATCGATCAGTGTCGCCGTCGGGTCGTTGGCCGCTTCGATTAAAAATCCCTCTCTGACGGCGGAGAAATATTCGTCACCACGCGACTCCATGCGATCACGGGAGGTGCCAATTCTCCCCATTGCGATTGCGACGGGCACATCGAAAACGAATGTCTGATCGGGAATTACTCCATCGATTGCAAAACGATTGACGGCGCGAATATCATCCGGGTTCAGTTTCCCGGCGTGTCCCTGATAAACCACAGTGGACATCACAAAACGGTCCAGAACCACATGGGCCCCGCGCTTGATCGCCGGCTTGATAATCTCTTGCACCAACTGGGTGCGGGCGGTGGTGAACAGCATCATTTCCGATCGCATGTCGATGGGTGTCAGCCCCTTCTCCAACAAAATCGACCGTAGGGCCTCGCCCAGCGCCGTGCTGCCTGGATCTTTGCAGGTGACGACTTCCTCATGAGTTTTCAGATAGGTGCAGAGGCGTTCGACTTGCGTAGACTTTCCACTGCCATCGACCCCATCAAAGACAAAGAACATATGTGCAACGTGTGATGTGAATAGAATTTCTGACTATTGTTGACGATCCAAGCTTGAAAACCAACCACCGCCGCAGGGTTTGGACCAGAAAACCAATCCTGCCAACTTCAAACGTTGATCACGTTGGCCTTCAGCTGGTTGCGCCCCGCTTCTTTGGCAGCGTAGAGGGCACGATCGGCGGTAGTCAGCAGTTCTCTGGCACTGGTGCCTTCGACGTTGCTGATCGCCACACCAACGCTGACGGTAAGTTTCAGTGGCGTTCTTGCATCGCCAACCGCGCCATTGGAAACTTGCAAAATAAACTGCTCAAAGGCGATCTCCGTCTCCTGAGCCGAGGCGGTTCTCGTCACAACACCAAACTCGTCTCCACCTAGCCGTGCCAAACAAAGAGCGTCCGGAAAACAACCGCGCAGAATACCGGCAATAAATTGAATGCCGTTATCACCCGCCTCATGCCCGTAGGTATCATTAAGCTTTTTGAAGTTATCTGCATCGACGATCGCCAGTGTCAGTTTGCCGCTGAGATGTTGTTCTAGCTGATCCTGAAATCCACGCCGGTTCAACAATCCACTTAACGGATCGGTGGCAGCAGCGCGGGCAAGGCGCCGAGTTTGATTGCGTTCAACGGTCACGTCAAGAAAAAACGCAGCTGTCCATTGCAGCGATTCTATCGCAATCGATGTGGTGCTCGAATTCACATATATCTTCGTCCCTTTGCCGTCGTGCCGACGAAGTTGCGAAGAATGAAAGACCTGCGAGCACGCTTCCTCGGCTTCCTCGCAAACCTTGGCCTGGGTTGCGGAACTTTCCGCGGCGGGAGCGAGCAACGAAAACACCGCTTGCCCCAAAGCGTCATCATTTGAGACACCAAAAATGGCCTCGGCGCGCGGGTTCCAATATCGAATCACTTGATTCTCATCGAAGACAATGACTGCCTCGGGTATTTTTTCGAGTATCTGCTGATAAAATTGCCACGGGAGCTGGCTAGGTAGATTTTCTTTCATCAGGCTGGGACATTCAACTCCTCAATCATCTGGCGGAAACGCGCGAACAAGTACTGACTGTCGTGTGGGCCCGCCGCCGCCTCTGGATGGTACTGGACACCGAAAGCAGGAAATTCCTTGTGACGAACACCGGCAACGGTTTGATCGTTCAGGTTGAAGTGCGTGATTTCAAGGCAATCCGGAATCGAATCAGGATCGACCGCAAAACCATGATTCTGCGTAGTGATTTCGATCTTGCCCGTTTCAGTTTCCTGAACAGGTTGGTTGGCGCCACGATGACCAAACTTGAGCTTGAACGTCTTCGCACCGCACGCCAGCGCCAGCAATTGGTGGCCGAGGCAAATTCCAAAAATAGGTGCCTTCCCCAAAAGGCCTGCAATGGTCTCGATCGCATGAGTGAGTGGTTCGGGATCGCCGGGGCCATTGGACAAAAAGATTCCGTCGGGCTTTAGCGCCAGCACTTCGTCCGCGGTTGCCGTTGCGGGCAATATGGTTACCTTGCATCCTTGATCGGTGAGGTGCCGAGCAATGTTGTACTTCATGCCAAAATCTAGGGCCACAACGTGCGGTGTTGAATCGCTGTTTGGGCCTCCGTCGTCAGATCGCAGACGCCACCAATCAGACAATGACGCGTCCCACTGCGAGGATGCGTCGGGAGTCACTTCCTTGACCAGATCGCGGCCAACGAGCCCCTCCGAATCCTTTGCCATCGATACAAGTTTTGCGTCGTCAAGTTCCTCTGTTGAGATGACGCCCTTGAGCGCTCCGACGCTGCGAATGCGTTTGACCAACGCACGCGTGTCGATGCCGCTGATACCAACGACGCCGTTTTTGACCAGGTACTCTTGGAGGGACGAGGTCGAGCGCCAATTGCTGGCGGTATCGCTCAAGTTGCGGATCACGAATCCAGCAAGGTGTGGTTTGAAGCTCTCAACGTCTTCTTCATTGACGCCGTAGTTACCTATTTCGGGGTAGGTCATCGTGACGATTTGGCCCCGGTAGCTGGGGTCGGTGAGAATTTCCTGATAACCGGTCATCGAAGTGTTGAAAACAACTTCGCCGGTCGTGGTGCCAGTGCTTCCCAAGGAAATCCCCTCGTAAACGGTGCCGTCCTCGAGTGCCAATTTTGCGATTTTTTCTTCAGCCATAGTAGAGTCTTTACGTGCTTGTTCGGGATACGAGCGGACGAAGGTAACGGGGAGTTCGCTCGCCTGTATCATCTTTCAAATCGACTAAAAATAAAAGGGCCAAGGTCGAGCCAATCACAATTTGCTCCGGCGACTGGTCCGGTTATCGACGGCGGCTTCATTAAGACGTAAAGCAGGCCGGTCCCTTCACACTTGAGGAAAAATTAAACGCATGCCGAATAATTTGTACCGATTAGGCCAACTGAATCTCGGTTGCTAAGCGGTAAAAGCCGCAAAAAAATCGATTGTCTGGATATGACCACTTTTGATTGAGAATGGCAGTTTACTGGCCGATAAGCTAAGTGGCTGTGGGTCTTCGAACTGGAATGTATTTTCCAAATCGGACAGCCAATTTAAGAAGGGTTCCGGTGGCGGCGAGCTGGAACCCTTCATTTTTTATGCGCTGATTTATCTTTCAGGGCGGTCTAGAGGTTTCAAAATAGCGGCTCTGTCGCTCAAAACCCAGACTAGCGCCCAAACGGCTAACAGGCTGAATCATAATTGTTAGCTCTAAAGCCCCTCAGTCTTGGATCGGCTGACCAGCGCGTCGCGACGCTAGCACTAGCCAACGTTGGTCTGTTGGAGCGATTGCTGTAATGTTGCCCTAAGTTTCACTTAACTTCTGGGCGACAATTTGTCAGAAACCACCACGCAATCTCTGATGGCCTCCAGTGCCAGCCGACCTCTGCCGCTACGCGTGCGTCCAGACCTGACGACCGCCAGACGGACTTGGCAGGGACGCGAATATTGGGTGGTAAAGGATCCTATCTCCCTGAAGTACTACCGATTCGAAGAAGAGGAATATCGGTTGCTGATGATGCTTGACGGGAAGATCTGCCCTGACGAGATCCGCCAGAACTTCGAATACCAGTTCGCGCCACAAAAAATATCGATGCGCGAACTCCATCAGCTGATCGGGATGCTCTACCGCAGTTCATTGCTAGTGTCGGATGCAACCGACCAAGGAAACGCGCTGCTGAAGCGGTCCGAAGAACGCAAATTGGCGATGTTTCGCCAGTCGCTGACGAACATCATGGCCATCCGCTTTAAGGGTTTTGATCCTGACGGGCTGCTGACGTTTCTCAATCCAGTGACAAAGTACTTTTTTACAGTCCCCGTGTTTATGGTGGTGCTGTTGTTGTGGTTGGCCGCCAGTGCGTTGTTGTTTGCACAATTCGATTTGTTTCTGGCTAAACTGCCCTCGATGGACCAGTTCTTCGCATCCAGTAATTGGTTGTGGCTGGCCGTGGTGCTAGGCGCGACCAAGGTCATCCACGAATTTGGACATGGCCTAGCCTGTAAAAGGTATGGAGGTCAGTGCCACGAGATGGGCGCGATGCTACTGGTCTTTACGCCTTGCCTATACATGAATGTCAGCGATTCGTGGATGCTAAAGAGTAAGTGGCAACGGGCGTTCATCGCCGCCGCAGGAATGTATGTCGAACTAATCTTGGCGGCCATGGCTGTGTTTGTCTGGTGGTTCAGCCACCCCGGAATGGTAAATCAAGTGGCGTTGAACGTGATTTTTGTTTGCTCGATCAGCACGCTGCTGTTCAACGCCAATCCACTACTGCGGTACGACGGGTACTATATCCTGTCCGATTTACTGGAGATCCCCAACCTCCGATCTAAATCCACCAAAGTGCTGCAGAACTTCTTCGGTAGTCTCTGCCTTGGCCTCGAGCAGACCCCCGATCCGTTTTTGCCTCAGCGGCACCAATGGATGTTTGCACTCTATAGCGTTGCGGCAGCCGCCTATCGATGGTTGATTACTTTCTCGATTTTCTGGTTTGTTTACGGGATCTTCGAGCCTTACGGATTCAAGATTCTTGGCCAGGTGATCGCCATGATGGCAATCTGGGGGCTGATCGGAATGCCCATCGTCCAATTGATTAAATTTTTCTCTATTCCCGGAAAGACCAGCGCCGTGAAACAGACGCGCCTCGCCATTAGCGGCATCGTTGTCGCGGGGCTAATTGCAGCGATCTGCTTTTTCCCCATTCCTCACCACGTCTACTGCAGTTTCAAAATTCAACCGGCAAACGCAGTTAACGTCTACGCCAAAGTCCCCGGTCGCCTCGTCGATATTTGGGTTTCCCCAAATCAACGAGTATCAGCAGGCCAAGTGTTGGTCGCGCTGGAATCGGTAGACCTTAATCGCCAAATCGTTCAACTGACTTCCGCTCAAACAACCGCCAAGGCAAATCTTGGGTTGATCCAGTTCGCATCAAGTCGCGGCGACGAGGGGCGCGGCGCAAGACTCGAAGAATCCAAAGCCGTAGTGGAGACTGCTACCGGAAATCTGGAGAAGCGAAAGCTTGATCATCAGCGTTTAGTAATCAAGGCGCCCGCAGACGGGTATTTGCTGGCGCCCCCGCGTGTCGGAAAACAAACCCGATCGTCAAAAGACCTCCATCGATGGACGGGCACACCTTTGGAGGGCAAGAACATGGGCGCATGGATCGAGTCCCAAACCGTAATCGGACGAATCGTGCCTCAACTGGACCAGTTCGACGCCGTTCTTGCCATTGACCAAAAAGAGATCGAGTTCATTCAGTTGCACCAAGCGGTGGAATTACACCTAAATCAGTTTCCACTTAATCCCTTCAAATCCAGCATCAAGACCTTGTCGCCGGTGAAGATGCTGGAAACTCCCGCTGCCCTTTCAAGCAAACACGGCGGCGAGCTGTTGTCGGTTACTTCGTCAGACGGAAGCGACGTCCCCGCCAGCACGACGTATCGCGTGAGCGTTCCGTTAACCGCCGACCAGCAACCGATTCTCTCAGGAGGAACAGGAACTGCCAAAATTAGGGTTGGCTGTCAAACCGTCGGGCAACGCGCCTGGCGTTTGTTGTGTCATACATTCCATTTTGATTTGTAAACCAACTACTGACACATTCAAAACACTCCAGAATATGAAAGGCAGCCACAATCACAATAGGCTGCGGCAGGATGAACACTACGAAATCGCTATCCCTTAAAGATCAAAATTCAGTCTCTGTCGTTGTGCCGATCTACAACGAGAAAGAGAACGTAGACCTGATGTACGAGGAATTGGTTGCGGCAATGGAAACCCAGACGCGTCCCTTCGACCTCATCTTGGTCGATGACGGGAGCCGCGACGGCACCACCGACCAACTCAAGCAACTTGCGCAAAAAGACCGTCGAGTTAAACTCATCCTGTTTCGAAGAAACTACGGACAGACTGCAGCCATGTTTGCCGGTATTCAAAACGCTCCGGGCGACTTTATCGTCACTATTGATGGTGACATGCAAAACGACCCGCGCGACATCCCGATGATGTTGGACAAACTTGAAGAAGGATTCGATCTGGTGCACGGCTGGCGAAAAAACAGACAGGACCACATGGTCAGCCGAAAGATCCCTTCGAAAATTGCAAACTGGTTAATCTCACGTACCACACGCTTTCCGATCCACGACCTTGGTTGCACGTTGAAAGCCATTCGCCGTGAGATCGCGGTTGATCTTGAGCTGCATGGCGAGATGCACCGTTTCATTCCGGTGCTGGCTCATCAACTGGGCGCTCGTAGCGTAGAAGTCGTCACCAATCACCGCGCTCGCCAATTTGGAGAGACAAAATATGGAATCGGACGCACGACGCGCGTCGTGTTGGACTTACTGACCGTCAAATTTATGCTTGACTACTTCGCCAGTCCGATGAAATTGTTTGGCAAACTTGGAATGTATGTCGGGGCCGGCGGAGCAGTAAGTTGCCTTGCGACGTTGCTGATGAAAGTCATCTCGGGTACAGACATGACCGGCAACCCACTTCTACTGGTCGGTGTAATTTCAGTCATCCTAAGCGTGCAGTTCTTTTCGCTAGGCCTGATCGGCGAAGTTTGTTCCCGGATCTATTACTCCACCAGCGGACGACAGCCCTATCAAATTCGCACTCGTGTTAATTTTGACGAAAACAAAGCAGACACTGGAAACGCAGACACTGGAAACGGTGACAATCAAGGCGGCTTTGAAGAGAACGACGAAGACGACTATCAAGAACAACCGCCTACACTTCTACCATTCCCAAAAGCGGCCTAGCTGGGCCGCGTTGTACATCTCGTAAAACTGCTTGATGGACAACAGCGAAACGGCAGTCCAACCAATCGTCCGCAGCCAATTTGTTAGCACTAACCAACGCACCGTATCGAGATCGTTACCCAACGTCTGAAGCTGGTTGTGAGCAGGCACTGACAGCGCGAAAGTCACCAACCAACAGAACACGATCATCCCGAACGCGGTCAACGTTTCCCAGCTGCGGTCGCCGTCGTAGATTTGCCAAATCGCTAAACTGATCTGAGCCAACATCAGTGGCAAAACAACCAACGTGATCATACCGGTGTATTTTTCATGCCACTGCTCGAAACCTTCTCGCGCTGAGTATTCGAACGACGGATAGATGATCAACTGCACCAACCAAATCAGGATCAACATCCCAAAATCAACGGTAACGCGACTCACTTGCACCAGCATTCTCCCTCGCCTCTTTCCTTGTTCGACTAAAGTGATTGCTGTTTAAAAGTTCGGCAAAAAACCTCAGTCGGTTGTTTGTTCAATCATTGCGTCTAACTGTTGGTCGAGTCTTTCCACAACCTTCTCATATTTTTCTCTTCTCGCAAGACGTTGTTGTTTTCATCTGGATCGGTCCGACGATCGTACAACACGTTGGGATAGTCCAGCTTTTCCGCCATCAGCCGTGCAGGAACTGACACTACCGAAAAAACGAAGGCCGCTAGAAGCGTCAGCAAAAAGGTCTGGCAACGCATTGGCTCATTCGCTCCCAGAAAACAAGCGTTGTGGACAGGAGGGGAGCGAAAACAGGTGGGTCGGGTCGGTCACGTGCGGCAATTAGACGACCTGCTCAGAATCTTCCGGAGTCCCAACGACGCCGGAAGAGCATTTCCACATGAAGTGGTGACCTTAAGCAAACGCAGCTTCAAGCTTGGCCAGAACTGCGCGTTCGGTTTCAGATACCTTGTTGCCAAGTCCAAGATATCCGCCAGTCGCTTCGGCAACGGAGTGAGCACGAGAGACAATACTGGTCTTCAGTTGATTGAGCGCTGCCCCGTCTAGTTTCGATTTCATCGCGCCAACGTAATCAGTCCACGACTCTAGGAGATGATCGTCAGGCTTTTCACCCAACCACTTTTCCAGAATCGCAAAACCGGCCGAACCTACGGTAATCCCTGCCTCAGTCGCCGCTTTGAGAATAGCTTCTCGTTCACTGGCTTCCATCTCGCGATCCGCCCAAGCAACAGCAACCAACGGAATTAGTGATACCGAAGCGATGGTGTCCGGTCCGATGCCACTTTCAATCAAACTGTCCAAAACCGCCGCGTCTTCAATTCCGCTGGCGGCAGCAAGTGCTCCACGCGAATCTTCGCCCTCGACTTCTTTCTTCAGGTTCTCCAACAGCTCCTTGTCACGCTCTTTGAAAAAGCGATCCGCCATTGCGTTTGCCATGCCGTCTAATTCGTCCATCGGTCTCTTCTCCGTCGATGCTACTGCCCTTAAATGCCGGGCCGTTGTTTGTCTTAGTGAGGAAAGCAGCCAATAAAAAGTCGACTGCGATCTAAGATTAGATTATCGAACCATTTTCGAGCGCCAGATACTTAATTTCAATCCGGCAGACACACGAAAATCGCCGCCTGCTGTAAAACAACTGGCGACGAGTATTTTTCCTCGCGTCCTATCAAGCCAGACACGTTGGCATCCAAGCTGAACAGAGGACGAATTCTAAAGCCCTGAGCAGGCAAGCGTGCATGCCCGGGCCACAGAGCCTGTTCCAACGTTAAATTTTTAACGGCGATTACGGCCTGAGTTTCTACCGCCACCACCGGAACCTGAATCCCGATTGTCTCCCCTGCCCCGATCAGATCCAGAGCTGTTACCGGATCCAGAGTTACGGTTTCCGCCGCCTCCAGATCCCGATCTTCCCCGACCGCCACGGCCGCGGCCGCCCGACCGACCGTGACTCTCAATGTTCGAGGAAATCACGCCAGAGATTGCGTCGTCCCAAGTCGGCACTTCGCCGTATCGTGGAACGGCAGGAATCGAATCGCCCGTTTCAGCGCCGCGTGGTCGGCGGCCACGGCCACCACCACGTCCTGATCGTTCCGAGCGTTCTCCACGTTCAGGGCGATCGCCTCTTCCCGGTCGCCCGCCGCGATCATTTCCTTGTCCACGAGCTGGACGTGCGTCGCGCGAGGCGCGGGCATCACGTGATGGACGGTCATCGCGTGCCGGACGATCGTCACGAGAACTACCTTCTCCGCGTGGACGACGACTACGTCCTCGACCGGAGCGTTCGCCGCGGCTAGGACGATCAGCATCATCACGCGCACTGTCATCACGTCCGTTGTGGTCACTTCCGCCATCAGAGTTGTCCCACTCGTCATCGCGCTGACGGCTGGAAACCTCTTGGTTTTCCCGTTGTCCTTCGTCTCGATTGCGTCCACGACCGCGTCCGCCTCGACGTCGACGCGCACGTTTAGGACGATCTTCGGAATCAGCCGCCGGCTCTCGTTCGCCCTGATCACGATCAGAAATATTATCGGCGTCGTTGTCCCATGCTTCATCCGGTTCGGGGTTATTCCAACGATCGTCGGCTGTTTTTGCAGCGAAATCAGATCGGCCGCTATTGCGATTTGGGCCACCACGTCCACCGCGGTTTCTTCCGCCGCCGCGCCCACCACGGCTTCTGCCACGACTTCTGCCACGACCGCCGGAGCTAAGGCTGTCATCGACACCGCCGTCGCGTGGATCAACGTCGCGTGGATCAACGTCGTCGGTCACAAATTGGCTGTCGAAGTTCTCGATACCATCATCGGAGTCGAGTAAATCATCGCGCTGATTTCTTCCACGGCCACCACCAGAATTCGACCTTCTTCTTCCGTCTGGTTTGTCCAGCTTAAATGAATCATCGCGTCCACCAGAGTCGCGGCCCGAACTTCGGGCGCCCGCTGTTCGATCTGAGCGTTGCGGTCGTTCTGACCGTCCGCGACCACGGCCTCCTCGGCTGCGCTGGCTGCGTTCGTTGCTTGGAGGACGACTGGAACGTTCCGAGCCTGCGTCGCCATCGACTGCTGTTTCGCTACGACCGCCTCGTGCTCGGCCACGACCACGTGTGCGACGACCACGCGCCGCTTCTGCAACAGGATCCACCTCAGAGGTATCCAAATCTTCAATTTCAAATTCGACAAAATCCTCATCGTCGACCACATCTCGCCCATCCATCTTCGTCTGATTAGACGAAGACTTCTTAGAGTCCCGGCGCGAATCCCATTCCGCAGGAGCTTTAGCCACTGGTGCAGCGAATGCACTGAAAATGTCATCATCGTCGTTCAATCCGCTACCGTCATCCGCCCCGGAGGAGTTTGGTGACACAGCGACAGATTCTGCTACGAACCCCGCATCAGGCTTGCCGGTTGTTTTTGGCTTAGCCGGCATGTCCGCTTTGCCCCCTTGGGGTGCCTTAGCAGCTGGTTTAGAGGCTGCTGCTGGCGAAACGTTTGCCGAAGGAACGATTTTCGATGGATTCTTTTCGTCGAAATTGAAACCGAAAAAATCGCCCGGCCGCGAATCGTCGCTGGCTTGTTCAGGTTTCGATGCCGCGACAGCGGAACTCTCAGTTTCGGCAACAGCTTCCGATGAGTCCTTTGATTTTGACTCTACTCTGGCGGATCGATCGCCACGTCTCGACTTTCGAGAACGTCCGCCACGTTTCGCATCAGATTTGGAGCCACGTTCAACGACCGCTTCTGTTTCAACTTCTTTAGTCAGAGCGGCTTGATTCGATTGGTCCGAGGCTTTACCCAAGGATTCATCCGCATCGACGACAGCCGATTCTTCGGCTTGAGCTTTCGTCGCTGCTTTGCCGCCGGCCAACCCCAACATGTTGGCAAGAAAGTCCCAGCTGCCGCCACCTTTTTCTGCTGGTTTCTCTTTCGGTGCGGCAGGCGTTGCTTCTACCGCTGCTACTGGAGCCGGCTTTTTCTTCGACACTGGCTTCGCAGGCTTCGCCTTGGGCGATGGTTTGCTTTCTTCACGTTTGCTACTCTTTGAAGCAGCCGGCGTGTTCCCCGAAAACGCTGCAAACAGATCGTCCGGTTCGGCATGCGCTGCCGGAGCGTTTTCAGCCGAGCCTTCGCCGTCGGCTTGGCGCTCATCCTTTTTGTCTTGGCCAAGCCCTTGCTCGAACTCGCCGCTGTCTTCCTCGATCGGCTCCACTTCTCGAGTTCCACCGCCACCAAAATATTCGTAAATGTCATCCGCCACTGGAGGTCTCCTGTCTGTTGGCCGTGATAGGCCATGTTTCATTTAGGCAACGCTCGCCTTTGTTGGGCGTCAGACGCTACCGTGTTGTGAGCGCTTTTATTAAAACAAGCGGTCACATCGTAAGAATCAAAGAGACGGCAGACAGAATTGGAGTCGGGGCTGACGCGGTCGGCCTCGCACAATCTGCGAATGGCTTCGACGGCGTTTTTGCCGGCACTCAGGTTCAATCTCTATGGTTGATCGCTTTACTTTGGCGTGCAGTTTCCTGATTGCATCAGCACAGCCCAGCGACCTATTTATTTTCAGATTCAAACCCGCATTTCATGCGAGCGATTCATAAATAACTGCCGTCGAATCTTGCCAGCGTTCAACCTGCTGGATCTAGGTGTTTTCCCGTTTCATCTCGCCCATATCGTATCCGATAAAGCGATTTTCGAGAAAGGGGATCCCGCAATATTCCCTTTAAATACCGGGTTACTGCCATTTCCCCCGCATAAACCGCACCACAGACAGCTCCGACGCCTCCAACACATCACGAAATACCTGTTCTTGTTGAGCGGTAGTGAGTTGATTGGCGTCATCACGGCTATCAAATTCGGTAATCTTAATCTTGAGTCCGGTCTCGGCGAGGCTGTGAATTTTTTGAGTAACGAGAGTTTCGGTTTTTCTTAGAGGGCAATTTTTGAAAATCGACCTCCGGTATGCGTCGCGCGGGTTGTGGATTGGGGCAGGGGGTGCGATCGAGCTGGAGGAAATTCGCGCGTTGGTCGAAGACGCGGTGATGCTTCCATTGGGCAAGACCTGGGCATCGTTCGATTTCGGGCGGGTACCGCTATCGCCAAAACGGCTGATTTTGTTACGCAATGTTTTGAAAAATCACAGCCTCGACGTGTGGGATGCTGGTACAGCAGTTGTTGATTGCCAAGCGGGACTTGCGGTTGCCGAAGCTGTTCAAACAACTGGCGAGCTTCGAGGGTCTGATCATCGACGACCGCGGTTACGTACAGCAGAGCCGGGAGGAGATGGAGTTATTGTTCATGTTGCTGGCCGAGCGTTACGAGCGCGGCAGCGTATTGTTGACGAGCAACTTGGCATTGAGCAAGTGGGATCAGATTTTCAAGGACACGATGACGACGGCTACAGCAATCGACCGCCTCGTGCATCACAGCGTGATCATCGAGCTCAACGTGCCGAGCTACCGGG
>CALKXO010000515.1 GCA_938003615.1 uncultured Pirellulaceae bacterium
GATGAGCGCGACCAAAACGAAATTTTCGAAGCTGTGTTCGCAGCGATCGAGACGCATCCAAGCGACCATGTTGTGCTCACAGAGAAGATCGCAGCCGGCTACTCTGACATCGACCGAGTGCTGATTGAAACGCGCGAGATAATTGCGACAAGTCCGGAAGATGCTTTCGTGCAAAACGTTGGCTCGATGGGGGTAAAGACGCTGATCTTGCCAGCGGTGGAAGACATCCATACTTCATCTGCCCGAGCGGGTTGGGCACAACAGCTTTACGAAACCGCACCGTGCGAGACGCTGATGGTTCGTGGCGGTCCACCCTGTGACGCTCTGAACGTGTTGGTGATTGCCAACAAGGACAGCGGCGCCGATGGTGCGCTCGGTCGAGCCGCGAAATTGGCCGCTGCGTCTTCGACGTGGTTAGCTGAGGATGGAAACGAGGCCGATACCGACAGCGACGCTGATGCTGATGCTGATACTGACAAGAAATTGAGCGGTAAGGTCGAGTTCTTGTTCGTGAGACCGGACGATGACGAAGTGGCTTATCAGGTTGCCGAAGTACACACCAAGAAGATTCTGTCGAAGGCTGGATCAAAATGCAAAAACATCAAGCCTGAAATCGTGTTGAGCGATAACATGCTAGAGATCTTGGCCGATCGAGGTGCTGGTGATGCAGAATTGATTCTGCTTGGGACGCGGCATCTCAAGACGATTCGCAATCTCTTCCGTCAGACATCGGCCATTTCCAGTGGCGAGGATCCCGAGAGCAGGAAAGCGCCGGTGGCGGTGGCTGTGATGCGTCCTGCCGTCCCACTGGGGAATCGGCTTAGCCAGAAAGTACAAATGGCGGTGCGCGGAGTTGTGCCTCAGTTGGAGAAGGAATCGCGCGTCAAACTGGTGGATCGACTGCAGGAAGGGTCGAGTTTCAATTTTGACTTTGTGGCGTTGATTTCTTTGTCAACCATTATTGCTGCGTTGGGATTGATCGATGATTCGGCGGCGGTTGTGATTGGGGCGATGCTGGTCGCTCCGTTGATGACGCCGTTGGTTGGTATCGGTTTTGCCCTGATTCAGGGGAACGAGCGACTGATGAAGACGGCGTTAAAGTCAGTACTGTTCGGATTCGCAGTGGCTTTTCTAATTGGCGCGGCGTTAGGGTTGCTTGTCGGTCTTTTGACTACCTATCCCGTCAGTGGCGAAATGGCTGCGCGTGATATGCCGGGCATGCTTGATTTGCTAGTTGGTCTATTCAGCGGCGTTGCGGGTGCCTACGCGATGAGCCGTCCGAATTTGCTGTCCGCTTTGCCGGGGGTGGCCATTGCTGCCGCGTTGGTTCCCCCGATCGCGACCGCAGGGATGGCATTGACGATGGGCGCTCCAGCACTTGGTGGCGGAGCGCTGCTCCTGTTCTTCACAAACATTGTGGCGATTGTGTTGGGAACGGCGGTCACCTTTTGGGCCGTTGGAATCGACACGCGACTTGTTAAGGCGACCGATGGAACGCAGCGCCAGCCTAGGATATGGGCTCGCTATTGGTTCCTCGGATTCGTCATCCTCTCGCTTGCTCTTGCAGTTTGGATGGAGTACACACACTCCAAGACGCTGCTAGAAAAAGCGATGGACTGGTTTCAGCACAATACGGCTCGATAGATTAACTCGGCTAAGGTGCGACGCTGATAAAGTCGCTAGATTGAGAATCGCCTTCGAGGCCACGAGCGGCGGCGCCGACTTCCACGACAGGACGGCCTCCCTGAGTGCCGTTTACCCGGATGGCGAAAGATAACGTATCGCCCGGTCGCATGCTTCGTCGCAAACCAAAGTCGTACACGTTGCCGTTGGAGTTTTCGATAGACAGATTGTTATCGATCGATCGGTAATCCTTGAACTGCAGGCCCGGCGGTACCAAGAACGAGACCGCCACGTCTTCGAGCACGCGATTTCCACGATTGGTCACCGAAAATTCGATGGTTCCATCCTCTGGCAGATTCTCGTTCGAGCTTCTGGTTCGAATTGCGGAGGTCACCGTTTTTACTTGAACATCCAGCACCTCACTGGCCAAAAACGAATCGTCGCGTGGAATCGTCACGACGCCTCGGTTGGGCTCAACGATGGTATTAGGATCACGCAGGGGATTGTTGCCGCTGGTTCCAGGACCGTCGTCTAAATCGAATTGAGGGTTGCCGTCGGGCGAGACACGCGGTGATGCTCCAAGGCCTGTTGTACCCGGACGAATTGGACCAAGGTCAGGATCGGCAAAACCCGGTCCGGAACCGTTGGAGTTGGCAGACGGTTCAATCCGCACGTCGAAACTACGTGTGAGATTGATGTTGGAGGTCGAGGTCAATGCAAATTCCGACGTGGCATTGCCGTCCGGTTTCAGACCAACATATTCAACCTCGAGTAGTTTTTCCCCGCCCGGTTCAATACGTCCGATAGCGAAAGCGTATTCTGTATCAGAGATTCGGGTAAACGGAAAATCCTCGGTAGCTTGGACGGCTTCGAGCGAGTCAGAAAACTTGTTGGTGAGCACGACCGAATTGATCGGCGTGTTACCCGTGTTGACGATCCGTGCGTTGATTTGAGCCGTTTCCCCTTGCGTGATCGGTGACTGGCCCTCTACGCTTAAAAGCGCATCGGGTTGAGCCGCATTGGAAGCGTCAAGGCACTTGCCAGCTTCGAAAGCTTCTCCGTTGCGCGTCGTTACGTTCAACTTCAAACACTGCGTACCCGGCTGTTGTACGTTGAAGGCGACACTGATCTCGCGCTTCTGGCCAAAATTTAGTTTGTCGAATCGCGCCACAATTGGATTGGAGCGTCCGTCAGCGTAGAACCCTGGATCGTACGCAAGTTTTAACTCGATATCTTCGATCGGTTCGTCGCACTGATTTTCAACGACAAATTTATAAACAACATCGTCACCAACACGCGCCGCGCTAGGCCCGTCGATCATCAACGCTAAACATGGGGCGTTGATTTCGGTCTGCGAGCAGGCTTCGGTCCGAAGACGATCGGAATCGGACGCGACTTCGAAACACAAACCAGCATTTCCGCGCCGGTTCGACTTTAATTGCACGTCGATGATCTGAGGAGGACTGCCCGGGGCAATGTCACCTACCGTCCATTCCAGTTGTCGTCCGAATTCGACAGGTTTGGGAGTGCTGGAGATATATTCGATGCTGTCGTCTAGATCTTTGGTGCGCACGACCACACCACGAGCCACTTGATCGCCTGGATTAGTAACTTCGACGCGATAGTTGAACGGCTGGTCTAGATCGGCCGCTTTCGGGCCGACCGCGCGAATGGTTAGCGCTGGAGCGCTCCATGTAACAGTCGTCAAACCACTTTCGACAACCAATTCGGGTTCGTTGCCGAAACCGGGGCGCACGATATCAACACGCACCTGAGTCACACCCGGTTCGAACTGACCGGCAGGTTGACGAATTTGGGCAATTCCTCGTCCCTGTTCATCCGTCGTGGCCATGGCAGTGTTGGAACCGGCAGGCGCGAATTCGGCAGGAGCGCCTCCGACGATCGTATATTTGACTTTCCAATCCTTAACGCCTTTGCCGTCAGTCGATCGATTCACAACCGTTGTCAGCGGGTAGACGGTGCCCGCGGTGGCATTGGAGGGAGTCGGTGTGGCCCACAGCGCATCAACCCATTGAATCATGGTCGTAGCGCGACGGCGATCCCAGCCCTCTGCTTTAGGAGCAACGCCCGTGATATAGGTGGTTCCCGGCGAAGCCGACGAAACACTGACGAACGTTTGCCCTTTAGCCAATTCGATGTCATCACAGGGCGTCGGCGTTCCGCGTGTGAGGACGGTTCGTTTAAGTCCGGTTCTGCCCCAAGCGTACTGACCGTCGAACTTTTTTGCTTCTGGCGGGACGAGACTGTTGAAAGTGGAATGATGCATGCCGCCAACTTCAATCAAGTGGCCCACGCTGTCGTTGGACAACATCCATTCCAGCGGTTGGTTGGTCGCCAGATATCCATCTCCGCCGCAGATGCCAGCAATCACGACTACTTCGCTACCGACTGGCGCGATAATGCGCGAGGGCGACATTAAAATCTGCCCACGCTGGCCGGCCGTTTTACGCTCGTCCATATTCGGAACGTAGTGCTTCTTCTTCATTTTCCGTCCGTCGCCAAAACCCTCGCCGCAAGCGGGCGGTTTTGCTGGCTGGGTGAACGCGGGACGCGCTGGTCCGGTTCGGCGTGGAGCAGAAACATTTCCAAATGGATTGAGCCGAGCCGGTGGACGCGGTACCGTGCCGACAGATCCTTGCGGGAAATTAGGAGAGAATCCCTGTTGAGGAAAAACTCCCGGCCCAACTGTTCCCCGTCTGAGGGGATTGGTCAGCGCGTTTTGCGCTGCTGAGTTGGGGGTGAGGAGCGTAGTGCTTGAATTTGGCAAGAAAATACGGTTGCCCGACGGATCGATCGCCGGCAGTCGAATCTGACCTTTTGCCGCGTTTAAGGACAACGAAATCATCATACCCCATAGACAAATGACGACCGCTGTGCGAATCAGCAGTAACATCGTCTGCGACGTCCGTGGTAGACTTTGGGTTAAAGAATTCATGAGTGCGATCCGTGCTGTTTTCCGAAAATACGGCGTGCAAGGGTAGCATGCCGTTAGGCATCCTTTGGTCGGTCGCCTAAATTCAATGGGATGTATCGAGATAAAACGAACCGGGGAAGACGATTGCCCCGGTCAGGTAAACAGTTCTCGTTTTTCAGGCATCACTCAATAACGCTACGGACGGTGATCCAACTGATGCCGCGCCGGGATCTTGTGTGGCCGTCGGGATCGATTATTGTAGAACCAAGGAATTCTCCTTCCGCTTCCGCTTCCCGTTGCGTTTCCCTTGTCACTTTGGAGATAATCAACACATGGCTAAGCTCCTCGACTCATTTTTTCGCAAGCACAACAAAAAAAAATCTTCCGTGTGCGCTCTTCAGGTTGAAAGCCTTAAAGAGCGGCAGATGCTCTCAACCGTTTCGGTTTTTGCCCAAGGTTCGACCGGCGATGAGATGATAGGGATTGATTTTCGAAGTCGGCAAGTAGCCGTAATCGATTCACTACCGACCGATGGATTTCAAGAGCTTCAGTTCTCGCAAGGCGGGTTTGGCGGCGTGGCAGATACGACGTTGAGCGAAATTGATGCTCAGGTCCAAGGAGATGTAGTCGATTTTGAGCTTCAGATAGATGGGCAAACAGTCAGGGAATACTCACTGCTCTCGCGCGGTGTTGCTCGTCAAACGTTTGTCTATCGAGCCCAAGGGAGTACGGCGTGACGCCTGGATTTGGTAGAGGCAACTTCTTGCACGCCAGTGGTTTCATGGCGTTCACCTAATTTGATTAAATGAAGGATCAGGTCATGCGCCCAATTCGCCTTAGCAGCTTAACGTTTTGCATTTTTCTTGTGCTCTGCAGTATCGTGGCTGCGCAAGACAATGCCGCTGAGAAGCCGAGTGGAGGGGCGCAGGCGGATTCGAGTATCGTTGCACATCCCAATATCCTGATTCTCTACGCCGACGATCTTGGCTTTGGTGATTTGGGTTGCTACCACAAACAATCCAAAATCCCGACGCCGAACTTGGATCGGTTGGCCTCCCAATCGGTTCGGTTTACTGACGGCCACTCTTCGTCGGGTATTTGCACGCCCAGTCGATATGCATTGCTGACGGGGCGGCATCACTGGCGTGATTTTCACGGGATCGTGAACG
>CALKXO010000516.1 GCA_938003615.1 uncultured Pirellulaceae bacterium
GCTCTACGTCACTTTTAGTCGAGCAAAATCGCGAATTTGCATGGTCAGATGCCACTGACGTTTGTTAGTTATCCACCTTCGGTTTTTCTCACTGGCAGCGGCACAGAAAAATAACACGCGAATCAGATTCTGGAGAACAAACCAACCCTGCGATTTTGCCTTCGTGAAAAAAACCTACCCGGTTTGCGGAAATCGAATAATACGCGGAGCGATTGGCTCGTCATTTTCTGGTGCGGCGACAAGCAAACCCTCTTTCAACCCCAGAAGCTCCTCGATCTCTTTTCCCGACCATGTGAATTGACTGAGCAATTGGTCTCGATTCGACGACACACCGGCGATCAATAGCTCAAAGCACTTACCGATAAACTGAGGCTGTTCAATTTCCAATACGTCGTCAAGTGGCTCTCGCTTTCGCCAGCCACGGCGACCAATGTTCTTCCATAGTCGCGTACTGGCGTCTTCGTTGATTGCTCCCAAATCGGAACTACGTTTAACCATCAAAGCAACCGAAGACTGCCAACGACTTTTTAAGGCCAGAAACGCATCTAAATTCAGCGCCAGCAGCTCGCGAAGAAATGTCTTGGCGGGAAGTAAAAAGGCCCCCGCAAATCGATTGGCTTGTGCTTCGATCAACTTGAAGTCGTCTTTGTTTTTTAGCTGCCGCTGTTCGATGCTCCGATGAAGTATCAAATGGCCAACTTCATGAGCCAAGTCATATCTTGACCGGACGGCACAATCCTTATCCGTCGACAATACAACCACCGGGTTTTGGGATTGATCCTGCCAATAGGAGAATGCGTCAAGGCGATCCGAATCCAAAAATTGACGTACGACCAATACTCCCTTGTTTTCGGCAAGTCGAACCAAGTTTGATATTGGCCCATCTCCCAAGCCCCACGCTCGACGAGTTTCCGTCGCCAAATCATCAATCTCGTCCATCGTCAAAAGCAATGGATCACGTGTTTCAGGCAAACAAGGGAGTTGAGGTTTCGGGAACTCAACCATCGTGGCCAGCTCCGCGACAATCTCGTTGACCCATTCCAGTTTTCGTTCGGCTCGGACGCGCGATCGTTTCTGGGCACTTGCAAATGATCGGTAAAAAACCGGTGCCGAAACTTGCTCCATGTCTACGCAAAAATGTTGCGGTGGAAGATTCAACGCACTCGCGATTTCGTGAAGCACCAACGGCGATGGCGTTTGCTCACCTCGCTCATACTGTGACAAAGCGCTACGCGTAACGCTTGTCAATTCTGACAACGCAGCTCCACTAAGCCCGCGGGCCTCTCTAGCCGCCTTTAAACGTTTACCCTTGAACTCTGGTGTACCAACACGCATTAGCCGGCACCTCTCGCCCGCTTTTGCTTCAACTTTGGAATCGCTTCGTCGACAATCTGCTCTTCCGTCGTTGCGTGTTCAGCCTCCGGAAGTTCCGCGTAAATCGCCAAATCGACTTCCCCTTCGTGATAGCCGGCTAGGTCGGGTTTGGGAAATTTGATTTTCATAAAGTCAGGTTCACTAGCCAGCACTGGCCCTCGATGAATAATAATCGCATACAGATGCGGATCTTCGTGAGCGGGCGTCGACTCCATGTCGCCAAAGTCCAATAAAAGCTGCTGCTCATTGGCGTACCCGCACTTGTAAGCGGCCTTTCGCAAAGGTGAATCGGTGTCCAGCGTAGTTGTTTGTGTAATCCGAAAGCGGCCGCAGGTTACAACAACATGCCGCCAATAACCAGTGTTTTCAGTCACAACAGTCAATCCGCACTCTGCGGCGGCTCTACGCAATGCCGTTTCGACGTGTCCACGCCTTGTCAGAGGCAGAACATTGTACGTTTCGTCTGGACCTAAACCTTGGTCATCAACGGCTAGTTTCCCGGATTCGTAGGCTTCGGTAATGTGTCTGTTCAACGCCTCCAAAAAGCGTACGGGAATGTCCTCTTTAAAAGCTTCGGCGATCTCCATCACAAACGCTCATTTCTCGGAAAACTGGCAATTTGACGTAACTTTTGACATGAAATGTAAAGTTATCGTTGTTTTAAATCAAAAACAAGGGCACTGGCGGTAATTATTTTCAGAATCTAGCCCCCTCTCTATCCCGGATTTCTGCGCCGCCGACTTACAGCAAACTACCGCCGCTCAGTCCCCACGGCAGGCAAGTAGCGTCGCGGCTGTAATATAGGTGACAGACAATGCACTACCCTTCTCCTTTTTGCAGCCACCGCCCTATCCAATGCCAAATCAATCGAATCCGACACCTGCTGACATGGCCGAGTTGTTGAAAGACTTGCCGCGAGGGCAGCATGCCGATCACATGGAACAAGACGGAGATGAAAACGCAAGGGGCTGACTTATTTCTTGAGGGCAAGGAGGTTTGGTTCTTTTCCGTATAGCATGTGTGTGCATTCGAAGTCATTCCGAGACGAGGCATCAAAGGGGTAACATGATTCCACAACGTGGACGCACGATCCAAATCTACCTGCCATCGGGCGAGCCGCGCGGCATTAGAATGGCTGAGATCACTACTCGTACCGTGCAAACGATTCTGATCCCGCAGGGACAGTTGCGACACGCCAAGAATCGTCCTGAATTGGATCAGGTTGCTGTCTACTTCTTGTTCGGCGAGCCAGATGAGGATGCACTGCCGCTTTGCTACATCGGCCAAACGGAAGATGTTAGTACGCGTCTGGATCGGCACAGCGCAGAGAAGGATTTTTGGAACACCGCCGTGGTGGCAATCTCCAAGACGCAATCCTTTACACCAGCACATATCCGGTGGCTGGAATGGCATTGTGTTCGGCAAGCGACTGCAGCCGGACGTTTTCAACTTGACAACAGCCAAAACCCACGTGAACCGTTTGTTACCGAGCCGCTTCAAGACGACTGCCTAGATGCATTTGAAACTTTGAGCATCCTGCTGACCGCTTTGGGGTTTCCACTGTTCGAGCCTTTGGTGGCTTCTCCAGCGGAAGAGGCCTTTGTCGTGAAAGGGCCAGATGCAGAAGGCAAAGGCGTGCTAACCGACGAGGGTTTTCTGGTTCGCAAGGGAAGTCTGTGTCGGAAGCAGATAACGGAGTCCGCGAAAACGACCGTCGAGGCAGCCCGGAACCGATTGTTTGCATCCGGTGTCTTACAAGAGCACAACGACACTCAGCTAATCTTCGCGAGTGACCACTTGTTCCGAACGCCCAGCGGCGCGGCCATCGTGGTCTTGGGAAGATCCGTCAACGGTTGGGCCGAGTGGAAAACCGAAGACGGAAAAACGCTTCATGAGGTGAAGCGGGCAGAACCCATGAGTGAACCCAAGTCGTAGTGGTAACGTTGATTCAATTGGAAGATCAGAATGGATGCGAAAGCAATCAGAAATCTGTACGCTGGCTGGCGTGAGCGACATGCTCGCCCTGCCCTCAAGCCAATCATTGACAACGAAATTAAAGGGGGGCATTCTTTAGCTCCTCCATTAGCGAGAACATTCTTCTTGCTCGTTGCCTAGTGGATATATGCCAGAGCGACTTCATGATCGTCGTAAGCAATGTAAATTCTTGTTGGCGTTGGGAAACGGACATCTGAAACGAGTTGGTCAACCGGTCATACTTGTTGCTGTCGTACCTGCCGAACGTTTCCTTGATGTACAGGTAAATTAAGTGAAAAACTACGACCGATTCATGCGGCTCGCCAGAGAGGGACTCAAGAGAGAATGGTATTTGTTTGGCAACTGCTGCTTCTACCTGATTGCAAAGAATACTATCGTGGTGCGATGCTCCGTCATGCATCTCGCCACGCAACGTCACGTAAGCCTCGTTGAGTTTCATCCAAAGGCGATCGTAGACCAGTCTTCTGTCGTAATTTTCCTGTGCCCACAACTCGCAAAGTGAGCAGACCACAGAAGCAGCTTCTTCCCCAAGTTCCCCGACAGTGCAAATTGTGCCGCACCATTTATTGGCGAACGAATTGCAGCGGCGGGTGTATTCCTCGAGAGTCTCATGTTGAGCGTGATACCCGGTTTTACTTAATAGTCCATTTTCGACAGCAGATTCAATTAGGAATGAGCGATACAGTAGCTCTGCTGCAGAAGTAACCAGAAATTCCAAAATCTCCTCTTCGTGCGGTGGCAGGGTTTCACTAATAGTACAATCAAAAGTACAGATCTGCTGCTTGATGAATGAGTCACAATGATGTCCAAAAATAAATGCTTGGATAAAACCATCGGCGAACAGCTCAGCACATCGCATGTAAACATCATGTCGAGAGGCTTTTTTGGGCAGTAATTTCTCGTCGCAGTCTTCCATCTGTCCGAAAAAGGCATCGCTCGCGGATGCAATTTGTGTTTCGAAGAACAGATGCCCCACCTCATGCAAGACACGAGACAAATGGTCCGGTCTGAAAACATGTGCGGTGTCGATGTTAACAACTGATATCAAGGTGTCAGCTAGACGCTTGTTGTTCACTGTTGCTTTTTGATTGACCTGTGCCGAAATGACACCGGTTATTCTTTCGCGAGCCTCAAAAAGAGTGAATTCTGAGGAATAAACAGTCTTCTTCAGAAGGCCGAGTGAAGACTTTAGTGCAGTATCGCCGGCGGAAAGAAGATTCGTAATTGATCCACAAGCGTCGCCATTTCGCTCCTCTGTTTTGGCTGATGATCTACCGACTCTGAGCAAAAAAGCTCGCCAAAGTGATTCGGATACATCGGTGATCATTTCCCTGCAGTGAGCGAAACTCGCCATGCGGTCAGCAGGCCCAAGGTTTAGTAAACGCTTCGGAGCTTGGCATATTATCCTGTGCATCGCCAGATAGCAGTCAGAAAGGTCCAGCACACTGTCGAACAGTAGTGGGTCACCTAAAGCCTTTGCGAATTCAGAAAACAACCGAATGATTGAACTCCTAGCAGAAGGCCCTACTCTTAGCTGCTTCAGATTGTCGTCGAGTGCCTCGGTATCATCCAGCCCAAGCTTCGCGAGCATTAGTGAAGACACCTCTTCTAGCACAAACATCGTTCGAAAACGCTGACACGCTTGCTGGGGGGGAGGTGGGTCTAGATAGTGTTTAAGCAGACGGTAGCCAGTGTCTCGCTCTCGGGCGCTTCCAATCTTGAGCACGGGAATTGCCAAATGAGAGTTGATATCTTGAAACCCGCTGTCATCGCAAGCTTGGTGCGAGTCACTGAATAAATCAGCTGTGAATAGAAAAAAGTCACTGGTTTTGATACACAATCCTCCTGTTCCCCCCAGCTCATTGGCTACGTTGACTGAAAGATCGTGTTTTCCGGGAAGTACGAAGTTGAATTCTTTCCCAAACGAGACGTGTTCGTATTCTGAAACCTTGCGGGGACGATCTTTTAGGCGGTTCGCCAACTCGGTTTCTCGCCCCGGG
>CALKXO010000517.1 GCA_938003615.1 uncultured Pirellulaceae bacterium
GGGTGAGCAAGTGGGAGCGACATGGAAATCGGTTAGCCGAACCGATTGACGATACAATTCGTCGAGGCAAGGTGTTTTTAGGACTGGATTGCCGTGGCAAGACAGATCGCCATAGCCGTGGTCGTCGGACATGATCAACACCACGTTGGGGCGCCGGGCGCTCTCGGTGCCGGGCGTTTCGGCGCGTGTTTGTTCAACTGTCAACAAGGTCGTCGCAAATAGGACGGTCAAAAGGAAACGTTTGCGAACAGCAAAGTGGACAATGGTATTCACGAAGACGCTTTCAGAATGTTGGTTGGTAAACTTGGCCTTTGATCGATGGACTTACAACGCGTCTTCGAAGGGACTCATTCTAGCCTGATTAAGAGGTGTTTGGAAGCGATTGTTGACCTATTGGCTTGACCTTGTTGGAGACTCCAACACAAGTTGCGGCATCAGTGGTTGTGCCAGTGTCGGAGGTGACTGCAGATCAGCGTGTGCCTCGTCGCTGGGATCGGTTCGCTAGGTTGGTCGGCGAGGCAGGGCGTGAGTAAGCTGATGGCCTCGCGCGTGACAGTGTTTGGGCTGGGTGGTGTTGGCGGTTACGCAGCAGAGTCGCTGGCGCGATCAGCGGTGGTGGTTAAGCAAATTCTGCAATAGAAGCCGTTTTACGGCTGCGCTAGTACAACTCTGACAATACGTTTGAGTGAATGCTTTGAACGAGGGATTGTGGCGTTACGGATGCGACGTTTTGACGGTGTAAAATATCGGTAGGCCCCTTTAAAGGTTTCCGGTAGTCGAGATAATTAGGACTTCTCCTTGTAAGGGTCCGGTCGCGTTGGGTGTCAAAGATCCTCAACGCGTTAATTTTGGCTTATTCCATTTGCTTTTTTCGCAAGCGACACCGGTTGGCTTTATACGGCTCGTTTCTTTTGCTACTCATACTTGAGCTCTACTAGAATTCATGACAAACAATACCGCCTCCCAGACGGCTCCAACCGTTTCGTGTTCAGGAAGAACCGCGTCGTTGATCACTAAAACGCCTCTATTGGATCAGGGGGATGTGGAAGAGAAACGTGCTGAAATTCTCAAGTACTTCCATGACACGTTTACGCTTTACGAGAGTCTGTTTGAGTGTCTGGCCAACGACGAAGCCTTCGTCACTCGCGCCAATCGGTTGCGTCAACCACTGATTTTTTACTATGGGCACACGTCCGTCTTTTTTATTAATAAGCTAAACGTAGCCAAACTGATTGATCAGCGTGTCGATGCGCGGCTTGAATCGATTTTGGCTGTTGGTGTTGATGAGATGTCTTGGGACGACCTAAATGAGAACAACTACGATTGGCCTACGCCGGCGGAGGTGAAAGCTCATCGTGATGCGACGCGCGAAATCGTTGACCAATTTATCCGTACATGCGATTTCAGTCTGCCGATTAACTGGAAGAGTCCGATGTGGATCATCTTGATGGGGATTGAGCACGAACGTATTCACCTCGAGACTTCGTCGATTCTGATTCGAGAGCTGCCTCTGGATCAGGTGAAACCACACCCTTTGTGGAGCAACGTCTGTCGGGAGATTGGCGAGGCCCCTGAGAATGAGCTGATTTCAGTTGCCGGCGGAAAAATCGAACTTGGTAAATCGCACACCAATCCTATTTATGGTTGGGACAACGAGTACGGCTACGCTGCGGAGGATGTAAGCGCGTTTAAGGCCTCAAAGTATTTGGTTTCAAACGGGGAGTTTCTCGAGTTCGTTGCTGCCGATGGATACAAGAAGAAAAAGTACTGGACCGAAGAAGGCTGGAACTGGTTGGACTTCAGTCAGGCTCGCCACCCCGTTTTTTGGATCAGGAACGGGAAAACCTGCCGGTATCGTTTGATGCTCGAGGAAATCGATATGCCCTGGGATTGGCCAGCGGAGATCAACTATCTCGAGGCCAAAGCATTTTGCAATTGGAAGTCCGAGGTAACTGGAGCCGATGTGCGGATGCCGACCGAGGCGGAGTGGCACCAAATGCGTGATCGTTTGGACACGGATCAACCGTACTGGGAGTCAGCACCGGGGAACATAAATCTGGAACACGACATGTCGCCCTGCCCCGTCAATCGCCATGAGTTTGAGGGCGGTTTCTATGATTTGGTCGGGAACGTTTGGCAATGGACCGAAACGCCAATCGACGGCTACGACGGGTTTGAAGTTCATCCGACCTACGACGATTTTTCGACACCTACGTTTGATGGGAAGCATAACCTGTTCAAAGGCGGTTGTTGGATCTCGACCGGAAACTATGCGATCAAAGACGCCCGTTACGCTTTCCGTAGGCACTTCTTTCAATACGCAGGTCTGCGTTACGTCGAGGCGACTCCATTAGCAGCGGCGGAAGTAAACACATACGAGACGGATTTGATGGTTGCGCGATACATCGAATTTCACTACGGAAAACCAGCGGTCAGCGAGCTGGGGATTGAGAATTTTCCCGTCGTGTGTGTTGAGCATGTAAAGGGGTTTCTCGAGGGGCGAAAGACTAAAAGAGCGCTCGACATTGGTTGCGCCGCCGGACGATCGACATTTGAGCTTGCGCGGCACTTCGACCACGTCGACGGCGTCGATTTTTCAGTGAGGCTAATCGAAGCTCCCACCAATTTGAAGAACTCAGGGCGACAGCGGTATGTGCGTGCTGAGGAAGGGGAACTGCAAAGCTATCGAGAGGTGCTGCTGTCAGACTTTGAAGGCTACGATAAGCTAACAGACAAAGTTTCTTTTATGCAGGGAGATGCGTGCAATTTGCCGGGCAAATACAAGGACTACGACCTGGTTTTTGGCGGGAACTTGATCGACCGACTATACGACCCGGCTGCTTTCCTCGAACTCATGAAGGAGCGGATTGCCCCCGGCGGATTGCTGGTGTTGGCATCGCCTTACACGTGGTTGGAAGAATACACGCCGCGCGAAAAATGGTTGGGCGGTTTCAAAGCGGATACTGGCGAGAACTTTACGACGCTAGAAGGCATCGCAGAAGTGCTGCAGCCTGAGTTTGCAATGTTGGACGCTCCTAAAGATGTTCCGTTCGTGATTCATGAGACCGCACGGAAATTTCAGTATGGAGTTTCTCAGCTGACCGTCTGGGAGAAGAAGGCCTGAGAGTTTTGATGCTAAATGCGTGTTCGTCGGTGGCAGAACACGGTGGGGTGGATACAATCTGCCCTCTTGGTCGGGTGGGTGACAGGAGCGCTCACCGCCATGCACAATTCAACCGGCTCTCTAGCCAGATGATCCTTTGAAATCACAAGACCTGACAACGGGATCGATCGCCAAACACGTCAGGAATCTGGCGTTGCCGTCTAGCATCGGTATGTTTTTTCAGACGATGTACAACGTCGTCGATTCTTACTATGCCGGGGAGATATCGACTCAAGCACTGGCTGCTTTGGGGCTCAGCTTTCCCGTTTTCTTGTTGATCATTGCGGTGAGCGGCGGCTTAGGGCGTGGTTCGTCGGCCCTCATCGCTAACGCTATCGGAGCCGGCGACACCAACAAACAACGACGCTACACGGCCCAAGCGATTTCCATGGGTGTGATCATTTCGATGATTCTGACGATCGCCGGCGTGTTCATCACCGGCCCCGTGTTTGCCTTGTTGGGTGCCAAGGGCGCGGTTCTTGAGTTGGCAATGGCCTACATGATTCCGGTTTTTTGTGGCGCTTCTTTCTTTGTTCTGATAAATCTGTGTAACGCAATTTTGGTCGCCGGCGGTGATAGTAAGACGTTTGGTTTTATCCTCGTCGCGGGATTCTTTTTAAATCTGGTGGTCGATCCGTGGTTCTTGTACGGCGGTTGGGGCGTTCCAGCGATGGGGATCGCGGGAATTG
>CALKXO010000518.1 GCA_938003615.1 uncultured Pirellulaceae bacterium
CAAACTTGCGTCTGTCCTGCATAATTCAGCGGTCCCGAAAAACAAAACTGCAGGATAGTGCTGCGAACCGAATGGCTCGCCGCGTCGAGTCAACTCGTATCCACAAGGGCAGTCGCTGAACTCACACAAACCTATGACACAATGGAGCGATGTCAAACTTTAACGGTCAAGAAAGCTTGCATCTCTGTTTCGGTTCCCCGGGATGGGGGGGCTTGGCGTGCGGCACCGTATCCAAAGCCGGTTTGGCGTTGGTGTGACGGTTGTAATGGGGCGTGAGTGGTTCGGCTCCACGGACTGAGAACAGGAGGAGCAAGAACAGGAGAAACAGAGACAAGCTTAAGCCATGGACTGGCGCCGCCGTCGACTGTACCTCCAACCAGCAGAAAAGAAGCAGGCTGCTGAGGCAAATCCAAACAGCGTCATGGCGTATTGAGGAAAATATGCCATCAGGATTGCGGTCCCAAACATAACTGCTGCCTGGATGTAGAAGGTGCCGGAAAGAATCCCGGCTTTTATTAGAAAGACCATGGCTGCGACGACTCCCAATAAAGGCGCCAAGCCCAACGCTTCTAGGCCAAGTGCTGCTTCGAGAGGAAACAGGAACGCGACGCAGGCCATCGCGGCAGCCCAAACGTGAGCGATTTGCCGTTCAACAAACGTGACAGGTCCCATCGTTCGCCTGACAAACCAGAACACGATCGCCCACGTGCCAAGCCCCACCGTCCACATCAACCAATAGTGAATTCGGTTGCCGTCGCGCATTAACGCCAGCAAATTCGTTGCAAGGCTTGTAATCAGAAGCACCAGTGAGTGCCACATCCAGATCACACCCCAATTCTCAAGTACCTCGGCGTGATGGGTTTCGCGAAACACATTGCCAATCACCTGCATCAACCGCCCTTCCCTAGCGGAAATGGGTTCGTTATTGAGATAGGCCTTCAAATCCTGTTTCAAATCGGCTGCTGATCCATAACGTAGATCTTGAGGTTTCTGTAAACAACGAAGCGCGATCATTTCCAGCCGCCGGTCAACCCGTCGATTGAGCACCCTAGGCATGATCGGATCTTGCTCCAGCACCATTAACAGCGTGTCTACAGGTGACGCTCCGAGGTACGGAGGCCGTCCGGTCAGCATGTGATATAGAATCGCGCCCAAACTATAGACATCGCTGACATCTCCAACCACTCCACGCGCTCCCGCGGCTTGCTCGGGCGACATATAGGCGGGCGTCCCAAGAATGGCCCCCGAACGAGTGAGGCTGGCGCGACTGGTGGATTGCTTGGCGAGCCCGAAATCAACGACGTACGCGTGACCATTGGAATCCAGCAATATGTTGGAAGGTTTCAAGTCGCGGTGGAGCACGCCTTGCGAGTGAGCGTAGCTGATCGCATCGCTTAGGTCAGCCATAATGTTCCCTGCGGTGCGCGCGTGCAGTGGGCCACTGGCCAATTTTTCCGTTAGGGTGCCGCCATCGACTAGCTGCATACAGAAAAACGCGAGACCTTCGTGTTCGCCAATCTCGTAGATAGGCGCAATGTTCTTATGGGCCAGCCTTGCTGCCGCTTCGGCTTCTGCTTGGAACCTCTCGCGCTCGACCGCAGAGGCGAAATCGCCTTTCAGGATCATCTTGATCGCGATCTGTTTCTCATCTGATTTTCGAGTGGCACGATAGACGACCCCCATACCACCTCGGCCAATTTCTTCTTCGAGAACATACTTGCCAAGGTCGTAGGGGACTTCGAGTCCCGGAATGCAGATCTCAGAATCTGGTGAAAACGAACGTGAAGACATTTCATCGGCCGCAGCGCGGGTCACGATGATCGTCCCCCAAAGATCACGCAGGTCTGTCTCAAACTTGGGGTACTTCTTGCACGTTGCCTCGAGTTCGACTTTTTCACCTGCGTTGGTCAGGTCGGCAAGTTCCGTAATCAGATTAGCCAGTGCCTGTTCGTAGTCTGACTCTTGCGTCGCCTGTTTTTCTCGACCGGCCATTGGCCTACCTTTGTCTTTAATAACTCAATAAGCCAACCACTAGACCTCGCCAGACTCACCGTCATCTTGCATGACTTGTCGCAGGCGCCTTATCGCGCGAAGATATCTCATGCTGGCGGCGGGTTCGGTTAAGTCTAGGACTTTGCCAATTTCTTGGTTGGTCAAATGCTCGTAGTGCCGCATCACGATAACCTCGCAGTCCTTTTCTTCTAGCTTCGAAATCGCCTGTTCGACTTTCTTGGCCATCTCTTGTTGCAGCGCGGCAGCGGCAGGAGTCAGCCGTTGATCGCCCAGCAGCGAGGCCAGATGTATCGATGATTGGTCGTATCCACGCGGTGCAACCATCTGTTGCTCTCGATCGACCGAACGTTTTGCAGAGACTCGATGGCGGCGATGGGCATCGATGATTCGGTCCTTGGCAATCTGCCGCATCCAAAGATGAAACGGCATGATTGGATCGTCCAAGTATCGCTGCAACCGCCGATTGGCTTCCACCAAAACATCTTGGACCACATCGCTGACGTCGATTCGTTTTTGAATCTTCTGATCCAATCGCATCCGGACCAGCTGTCTCAGCGAGTTTCGGTGGCGGTCCATTAGTTGGTTGACGGCAGACTCGTCACCCTGACGTGCTTGCTCGAGGAGTTCTACGGTTTGATCTTTCTCTGGCCACATGAACAGATTATCACTCAAATAGTGCTTGTAGGCTATGCCAACACAAGTCGTATTAGAGGTTGTTTTGCCCTAGGAGCCGCCACTTGCATCACACGAAATCAACGAAAAAACCCTGCTGGAGACCAGCAGGGTTAATTCTTAATCTAATTCCATCGAAGTCGTTCTAGAGGTGTTCCTAGGCAGTTTTGACGGTTTTAATGATCTCAGCAGCAACCTTGTATGGATCTGCGTTAGAAGCAGGACGGCGATCTTCCAACCAACCCTTCCAGCCAGCAGTGACCGTTCCAACAGGGATGCGAATCGAAGCACCGCGGTCAGAAACGCCGTAGCTAAACTGATCAATACGCTGAGTCTCGTGGTCGCCTGTCAAACGCTGATCGTTGTCGGCACCGTAAACAGCGATGTGCTCTTTTACGCGTGGTGCGAACGCTTCGCAGATCTTGTCGTACACGGACTTGTCGCCACACTCACGCAACGTGGAATTGGAGAAGTTCGCGTGCATACCAGAACCATTCCAGTCAGTATCGCCTAGAGGTTTTGGGTGATACTCAATCGCCAAGCCATACTTTTCGCCAACACGCTCAAGAATGTAACGAGCGAGCCAGATCTGATCGCCAGCTTGTTTGGCGCCTTTGGAGAAGATTTGGAATTCCCACTGACCGGCAGCCACTTCAGCGTTGATACCTTCGACGTTCAGACCAGCTTCCAAGCAAAGATCGAGGTGCTCTTCAACTAAGTCGCGGCAGTAAGCGTTCTTGGCGCCGACAGAGCAGTAGTAAGGTCCCTGCGGTGCAGGATATCCGCCAGCAGGAAATCCTGGTGGCAGGTTGGTTTCAGAATCCCACAAGAAATACTCTTGCTCGAAACCGAACCAAAAGTCGTTATCGTCGTCTTCGATGGTGGCACGACCGTTGGATACATGTGGCGTTCCATCGGGGTTCAGCACTTCACACATTACGAGAAAGGCTGAGTGACGATCGGGATCAGGAACGATCGCGACTGGCTCTAGCAAACAGTCAGAAGAACCGCCTTCGGCTTGCTCAGTCGAACTTCCATCGAAGCACCACTGTGGGCAATCTTTCAGTTCGCCACTGAAATCGGCAACGATTTTTGTTTTGCTACGAAGGCTTTGTGTTGGCTGATAACCGTCAAGCCAGATGTACTCAAGTTTGGATTTACTCATCTTTTGAAACTGCTCCAGATATTTTTGAGGGTGAGGCACAACCTTGTGCAATGCTACATTCCGGGCGGTACAACATTCTGGCTCGCAAAAGTTGACCTCGAGATCAATGGTGGTGGTGTGGGATGAACAATCGCCCGAGACCAGTGTCTCTTGCATTCGTTCTGGCTTTCAAATGCATCAGAAAATTAATTCACCAATGTTTTGAAGGCCGTTAATGATAGCAGGCAAAAACCGCTTTTTACAGGGCGCGAGATTCTGAAATCCTGTAAAGATCCTACAAAACTAGTCGTCTGTTTTTACACAACCGACCTGACGTTCCCAGTCTTGCTATCCGTGAAAATTCACCTCGTGTTGTCTGAATCGCCGCTTGGGGAAACCATCGCACGGTATTGCCTAATGAGGGATTTTTCCTGCCCGCAAAATCCGGCTCCGCCCTCGGCTCTGCGCTTTTGTCGGATTGGGAGATTCGAGAAAAGCGTCGATGCGATTTTTCTGCGGCCGAATCTGCCCACGTTGGGCCACAGTTGGGTCAAACTGGTTACAATCTTGCGAAAGTCTATTTATTGGCGCTAACATCACGCTGGGTCACTGTTTTGAACAGGAGATGATGCTGTGCCCATCCAATCAGAGGTGTGTTGTCTTGACTCCGAAAGAAGTACTGGCGTTTTGCCGCGAAAATGATGTGAAAGCCGTCGATCTGCGTTTCATGGATTTTATCGGCCAATGGGCACATACGACGATTCCCGTGAGCAAGTTGGCTGAAGCGACGTTCGAAGACGGCGTCGGGTTCGATGGATCCAGCATGCGGGGCTGGCAGCGCGTCGACGAAAGCGACATGCTGCTGATTCCTCAAACTGAGAACTGTTTCCTTGATCCGTTTACGAAACTTCCAACGCTGAATTTGATCTGCAATATCGTCGATCCGATCACGCGTGAGGACTACAGTCGCGATCCAAGATTCATCGCGCGCAAGGCCGTCAACTATTTGAGCAGCACCGGTGTCGCGGACGCGGCATATTTCGGATCCGAAGCGGAGTTCTTTATTTTTGACGATGTTCGTTTTGACCAGAATGAACACTCGGCGTTTTATCACGTTAACTCGGTAGAAGGCCAATGGAACCGCGGTAGCGCGGAACAACCTAACCTTGGCAACAAGATTCGCTACCAGCAAGGGTATCTGCCCTGCGCGCCGGTTGACCAAATGATGGACATCCGAAGTGAGATGATGCAAACGATGATCGACTGTGGGTTGGACGTGGAATGTCAACATCACGAAGTCGCGACTGCTGGCCAATCGGAATTGAATCTCAAGTACGAACAATTGGTTACGATGGCCGACCAGATGATGATGTACAAATACATCGTCAAAAACGTAGCCGCCCAAAATACCAAGACCGTCACGTTCATGCCGAAACCAATTTTCGGCGATGCGGGTTCGGGAATGCACACGCACCTGTCCTTGTGGAAGGACGACCAACCACTGTTTGCTGGCGACGGATATTCTGGGCTCAGTCAAATGGCGATGTATGCGATCGGCGGCATTCTGACACACGCCCCGGCGCTACTGGCGATCACTAATCCAACCACCAACAGCTACAAACGACTCACGCCAGGCTTTGAGGCACCAGTCAATCTTGCCTACTCGCAGCGTAATCGATCGGCCGCCTGTCGGATTCCTGTTTATAGCAATGCTCCAGCGTCGAAACGGATCGAGTTCCGCTGTCCCGATCCAAGTTGCAATCCGTATCTTGCTTTTTCTGCGATCTTGATGGCGGCGCTTGATGGGATCGAAAACAAAATCGACCCTGGCGATCCGCTAGACAAAGACATCTACGACTTGCCGCCCGAAGAACTCAGCGAAGTGGCTAGGACACCAAGCTCACTTTCGCACGCGCTCAATGCTTTAGAAGCCAACCACGAATTTTTGCTGCGAGGCGATGTGTTTACCAAAGATGTGATCGAACACTGGATCGCTTTCAAACGCGATAGCGAGGTCGAGGCCATCAGTCGCAGACCGCATCCTTACGAGTTCTGTCTGTATTACGATGTTTAATGACGATGTCTAACAGTAATGCGCAGACGAAGGTCATCTATCTCACCGCCGGAGCCGGCGGTATGTTTTGTGGCAGCTGCATGCATGATAACGCACTCGCCACCGCGCTCAAGGGAGCCGGTTGGGATGTGCAGTTGGTCTCGACCTATACGCCAATCCGCACCGATGAAGTCGATGTCAGTGTCGATCACGTGCTCTTCGGTGGGCTGAACGTTTATCTGCAACAGAAAATTCCCCTATTCCGTTATCTGCCCTCTGTTTTTGATCGTTTTCTGGACAGCCCCAAACTGATCCGGCGCTTGACTGCCAATGCCGCAGGTACGGACCCCAAAACACTTGGCGCTCTAGCCGTGTCGATGCTCAAGGGAACCGACGGCAACCAACGCAAAGAGGTGCGCCGTATGTGTCAATGGTTGAGACTAGCCAAGCCGGACGTGTTGATCTTCTCAAACGTTCTGATCGGCGGTTGCTTGCCAGAAATCAAAAAACAGCTTGATGTCCCCGTGTTGGTGACGCTGCAGGGTGACGATGTTTTCCTCGACAGTCTGTTGCCCAAATTTAAGCAGCAGTGCGTTGATTTGATCGGCAAAATTGCGGACCGCGTCGACGAATTCATTGTTCATTCAAATTTCTATGCAGACTACATTTCGAATTATCTGAAAATCGACCGCGCTAAATTTCACGTGACGCCCTTGGGGCTAGACGTCAGGCCGTTCTGGGGGTGCCACGAAGTTCAAAACGATGTAGCGCAGCAAGAAGAGAACGCCCCATTTAATATCGGTTACTTGGCGAGACTGGCGCCGGAGAAAGGTCTGCACCATCTTGTCGATGGATTCATCCGTCTGAAACAACGCCCCGGCTGCGAACGTGCCAGACTTATGATTGCGGGGTGGCAGAGTGATCAATGGAATGACTATACAGAACAGCAGTGGAAAAAACTGGCCGATGCCGGCTTGGATGGCGACTGGGAAAATCTTGGCTCGCCGGATCGACAATCAAAAATGGCGCTGTTGAAGGATATCGATGTTCTATCGGTTCCGACCGAATTTCTAGAGCCCAAGGGGCTGTATGCATTGGAGGCGATGGCGGCAGGGGTACCCGTTGTGCTTCCCGCTCACGGTGCCTTCCCCGAAATGATTGACGCAACCGGAGGCGGCGTGTTGGTTGCCCCCAAATCGGCTCAATCGTGGGCCGGTGCGATGGAAGATATGATGAAACGCCCCGATCACCGCCGCTCGCTAGGGCAACGGGGGCAACAGTCCGTGCACCTGAATCGCAACTCAGGATCAATGGCAGCATCAACCAGCGCCGTGATTCGCAAGGTTCTGCAATGAGTTAGCCTAACGCGTGAACCGAGCAAACCCGGCTAACGGCATGTTCAGTAGCCGATCTGGCAAGCGTTTGAAGGAGTCTATCTGAGGTTCTGCGATGTCTCGCGACGTCGGCGACCGAACGATCACTTTTCCTCATCGGCAGACTCAACCGCCGGCAGCTTCAGTCGTTCTAACGTAGATAGTTCAGGGCGTCCGCCGCGATTAAGACAACCGGCCGCTGTATAGACGTAGTCATCTATCACCGCCAACCCTGAGCCGTGTCTGCCCTGTTTCAGGTCGGGCCATCGGCGCCATGTTTTTGTTTTCACATTAAACGCTTCGATTTCGCCGTGTGCGGGTTTCTGTGAGGCACTTTCACCGCCGCCGACGATGACTTCGTCGCCCCACGAGAAAGTCATGTTTCCTGCGCGCTCGGTCGGAATTTGAATTGGCTTCTCAAGACTTAGCCACTGTTGCTTTTTTAGATCGTAGACGTTGCCATTTTTGATCGTCAAGTTAAACGTCTCGCGCGTTTTCTGATGAGACCTACGGCCTGCAAAAAAGTACAGCATGTCACCGACGATCACTGTTTGCACGTGGTCGCGTGCATCGGGGGCATCGGTCAGCGGTAACCAGTCGCCCGTGTTCGGGTCGTATTGATCCAGCCATGCCACGGTGCCATCGACGTGCCCGTTTGTGATACCACCAGCGATCATGATTTTGTCACCATAGACAGTGGCTCCCGCACCACCGCGTCTGCGTGATTCGGGAATCGAGTGAATGAAATCGAATTTGTCTTGATCAGGATAGTAGACCACAACCTTCTCAAGCGGTTTTTCATTCGGGTAGGGGCCCGTCATGGCTCCAATCATGTAGATCGCATCACCAAAGGCGACGGCTTGGAAGTGGTGCAACTCAAGCGGCGTTTTTGATTTGGCCGTCCAAGCATTGGTGGCTGGATCGTAAACATCGACAGGTTTGATGCCGCGTCCGCCAAGTAGATAGAGTTTGCCTTTGAAGGCTACCAGCGCGGCTTCGTGGCGAGCGGTAGGAGAGCCTGTGGTTTTGACCGTTTCCCATTCCCATTGCTGTTCCCAGTCCCCTGTTTTCTGCTGAGTCGCATTTGCAGTGGATTTCGCTGGTCCATCATCCGCAAGACACGTCAACAGAGAGAAACTTGTCAGAAAGAAAACGCAGACGGCAACGACGGCGTGCGCTCGAATCAACGTGTGGTAAAGCATGGATGTTTCCGTGACGTAAAAAATGACGGTTCAATTGTTACTGGGGAACGCCTATCGTAGTATTGGAGCGTGCCCCAAGGAAGTCTCTCCCAAACTTTCTTTCATTCGCCCGTTATCTTCGGAAGGCAAATGTGGGATAAAAAAGTCTTCCAGAATCAGCAGCTCTCAACCGGAAATCAAAAATGGCCAAACTGTATTTTTATTACTCGGCGATGAATGCTGGCAAGAGTACGACGTTGCTGCAGGCCGCGTACAACTATGAAGAACAGGGAATGAAGGTGTTGTTGTTCACGCCGGTGGTTGACGATCGAGCTGGTGTCGGCAGGATTTCTTCACGCATTGGCCTAGAGCGCGCGGCTTATGCGTTTGACGGTGAGTTCGATTTATTCGAGTACATTGAGCGCCAGCACACCCAAGACAGAATCCATTGTATCTTCGTCGATGAATGTCAGTTCCTGACAGCTAAGCAGGTCCTTCAGCTAACTCTCGTTTGCGACCGTATTGAGATTCCTGTTCTTTGCTACGGATTGCGAACAGACTTTCAAGGGGAGCCTTTCGAGGGCAGCAAATATCTGCTTGCTTGGGCGGACGAACTTGGCGAGATCAAGACGATCTGCACCAGCGGCAAGAAAGCCATCATGAACGCGCGCATGGATGAAAATGGCAACCGCGTCTGGGAAGGCGATCAAATCGCGATCGGCCACAACTATATCGCGCTCAGTCGTAAGGAATTCGAGTTAGATAAGGTTTCACCCGTCAAGTAGGTTCGGTTTTCAACCGAACAAAATTACCGACCGAACAAAATTACCTGCCAGGCGCTACGATCGGAATTCGAATTCGGTTGAAAACCGAATCTACGTAGGCAACTTCCAATTGTGCTTGTGAAGTAAAAATTCTCCATCACGTAAGTTGGCCTTTATGGGGTTGGTCGCGATGTACTGTTGGAAGGCGAGTCGTTCTTTTGAGTCGCGCACGATGTGATCGTAGCTATGTTTTTGCCATAAGGTGCCGGAGGTATCAGAGAGCCTGTTGCATTCCCTAGCCGAGTATCGTTTTTGACTGCGAAGGATATCTTCAAGTTTGAATCCGGTTTTGGGTTTTACCAAAACGTGTACGTGATTTGGCATGACGACCAGATCACCAAGTTCATAGCGTTGGCTATTGAAGTACTCCCATCCCTGTAGGACGACCGCCGCATGCTCGGGATTGCGAAGAGGGCATTTTCCGTGGCAACCATCAAGATAAGTATTCAATTTTCGATTGAAGCACTTTAAGAAGGCGTATTTGTCTTTTGCCGACAGCAGTGGGAACAAATCATGCCATCGGTCACTGTTTCTTGACGACTGAATTCTTGCCTGAATCCACTTTAGTTTTTCGAAATCCCATTCCGCGATGACTTTCTCAGGAATAGAGTCGGCCAATCGATAAGTCACGAAGTAGGTGCAGCCTTCCTGCCGCCAGTGAGGCATCGACGTGAAATAAATTCGAACAGGCTTCTGTTGGTCGAAGGGTTGGAATTCCATATTGCCCCACAACGTAGGTTCGGTTTCTAACCGAACAAAATTACCAACCGAACAAAATTACCTGACAGGTGCTACGATCGGAATTCGAATTCGGTTGAAACCGAATCTACACCTTCAAACTGTAAAAGTCGATTGCGTTTTGGCCAAGGATATGGCCGCGTTCGGCTTCTGAGATCCCGCCAATACAGGCCATCAGGGCGTCGAAAACTTCACCGTAGCTGGCGGCTAGTTCGCAAACGGGCCAGTCGCTGCCAAACATGCAGCGTTCGGCGCCGAACGCTTCCAAAGCCGTTTCGACATACGGTTTAAGGTCGGCCGGTTTCCAGTTTTCCCAGTCCGCTTCGGTGACCATGCCGGAGAGTTTGCAGTAAACATTTTCGTGTTTGGCTGCCGCGACGAAATCTTCCTTCCATCCGGTCATGTCTTGATTCTTGATGACTGGTTTTGCGAGGTGGTCGATCACCAATCGCAGGTTCGGGAATTTCGCAGCAACCGTTTTCGCGTGCTTGATATGCTTAACAAAGAACAAAAGGTCATAAGCGATTTCATGCTTCTCTAGCAACGCCAGTCCTTTGCTCACATCGTCGCGCACAATGAAGTCGTCGTCCTTCTCACCCTGAACGATATGTCGAACGCCGACAAACTTTGATTTCGACTTATACTTCTCGATCTGGGCCTCGCAATCGTCGCCAGCCAGATCGACCCAACCAACCACGCCAGCCATCCAGTCGTGTTGGTCAGCAAGGTCCAGCACCCAATCGTTTTCACGCGTATCGTGCTGAGTCTGCACGAAAACGGTTTTGTCCACACCTTTGGCTTTGATCAGCGGTTCAAGGTCGGTCGGAAGAAAGTTCTTGCAGATCTTTTCATGGCCCTCGTCTTCCTGCCACTTGTGATCAAATTGCGTCATTGATCGATCCCAAAAATGGTGATGAGCATCAACGATTGGCGGCATGAGTGACTCCAAGTTCAAAGTGGCATGTGGGTAGTAAAGCGGCCGGTCTAAAGCAAACGTTATTCAGTGATGTGAATCATGGCTTTGAGTACCTTGGACGCAGGGTCTAGGTAGGTCGGGAAATCACCGGCAAGTTTCTCTATGTCGGTGCGATGAGTAATCCAAGCATCAGTGTCGATTTTACCTTGTTTCATCAGTTCGATAATTTCGGTGAAATCTTCAGCTAACGCATTGCGACTGCCCATGATCGTCATTTCGCGGCGATGCATTAGCGGATGAGGGAAAGATACTTCCTCGCCAGTGACTCCAACATAAACCAATTTTCCTGCGAATGCCACAAATTCTAGGGCACGCGACATGCTGAATTTGTTGCCGGTAGCATCGATGACCGCTTCGCAGAAATTACCGTCGGTCAATTCTGCTAGTTGTTCTAATTCTGAACCGTCCTTTTGAACTTGAACGGTCGCATCTACGCCCATCTCGTTTTTGGCGAAATCTAGCCGATCCTGATTCATATCC
>CALKXO010000519.1 GCA_938003615.1 uncultured Pirellulaceae bacterium
ATCCAGTTCATGGCCGCTTCAGTATCCTCTACAACGCCTTTTTCCGTTGGAGCACCTGCGCTCTTTCCAAAGCCACGGTAGTCGAACACAAACACATTGGCGTCCAAGGACTTGCCCATTTGTCGCGCCACCCCCCCTCCGGTCATGGCGACGTTTTCAGCATTGCCGTGACAGAACAGCAAGAAACGCTGACTGTTGGCGGCCGGAAGCATCCAACCGTGCAGTTTCGTTCCGTCGGCGGATTGAAAACTAACGTCCTCAAAATCGAAATCGGGGTTGTAGTTGCCACGCCTAGCCGGCGCTCCAGGGTAGACCAACATGGGCTCAAACCACAACAGCAACCCGACGACCAACAGCCAAACTGCAACACAAATCCACAGCAACATTTTCGCTTTCACAAGAACGCGTTTCGACAGATTCATGATTTATCGGCTCTCAGGATGGCTGGTGAAGTGCGTCGCACAGGAATCTTACCAATGGCATTGCCGTTTTGAAATGAGCCGATACAACATCAATCGCCTTGGAGGATTTCAAATCCTTGCGTTTTAGTTCTGCCGTCACGCAAAAATCCTTGCGTTTCAAGTCTTCCAGTAAAGGATGCTCCCTGTCGTAGCCGCGCGGCGGTCGCACCAGCGAATCGCCCATCCATTCGAACGTGTCCCGCATTGCTTTCTTTGACTTCATACGCTTCCAACGCGCTTGGTACTGGTCGATCATCAAGCGGATCTGTTGCAGTGCTTGCGAGTCGGGCTTCCAGATCCCTGCTCCCACCATGATCTGATCGGGTTGAATGTGGAAGTAGAAACCGGGCGCGTGAACGTCTTTTCCCGCCTCGTGGCGGAAGTGGATACCAAGATTGGTTTTGTAAGGCGTTTTGTTTTTCGAAAAGCGCGTGTCTCGATAGATCCGCATCATCGAACCGCCACTGCGTTTGGGGACGGCGATAAAGTGCGGACTGATTTTCTTCAGTGGCTTCTCCATCGCACGAATAAAATCCATCGATGGCGCGACAACTTTAGAAAGGTAACGCTCCTTGTTGTCAGCAAACCAATCGCGATTATTGTTGTCCACTAATTCTTCAAAGAAGGCGAACAAGTCCTTCGAGAATCCCGGAAACGAATGCAAGCTCATCGCTGTCGCTACCTCTCTTACTGGTCATAAACATCAAATTTACCACTCTAATTAAGGGGGCAAACAACAAATTTTGATAAGTCTCTCTAAATCTTGCTGATTTATTGCAGACTTGTCCACCTGACGGCGAAAGGCACTCAAAAAGCAACTATAATGACCTTTTGAGGTTTTGGCAGCCCTCGAGACGCCTGTCACGATCTCAAATTGACAGTCAGTGTCTCGACACAGGATTAGCTTCTAAAAAAAAATCTCCTTCCCGCCACCCATCCCCACCTGTCTTCTTCCGAAGACTACCTGGAGCGAATCAAGCGTCGCAGGCATATCTAGCTTAAACGCCCGCCAGAAATTTCTGACGGGCGTTTTTTCGTGCCTCACTTCGTAGAGGGTTGACCAACAGGTTCAATCAGGAAAGCCGTTCTTTGAAAATCCCCCGCAGCAGTACAAACGAGCTCGACAGCGCTTGCTCCGCTTCTGCTTTGGTTTCTCCCGAAACATGGACCGTTAAAACAGGATGGCCAGCAAAAATTTCGGTTCCCGGCGCTGGAACATCCGAAATCACTGCTTTTCCCAACGTAGGCGGTGATTGCGGAACCCGGTCAAAATCATCGAAATGGCTTACCATTGCATCCAAATGGGTTTGCGACATCTTTAGAGCTTGAGTTTCGGCGTGATGACGATAGACGACTTGCTTCGCGAAGATCCGCCCATCCTGCGTCATTTCTTGGCAGGCTTGCAGCGCGGCCGATTCGGGTTCGACATCTCCCACCACCGCGTCCAGGTGAAGCTGTACGATTGAGAAATCTGGCATCGTTTGAAGAGCCGCATGTTCGACAAGTTCAGCAGAGGCGGTGATGCGCGGATTGATTTCTAGCATCCACAGCTTGTTTTGCTCCAAAACAAAATCGATTCCAAAGACACCAGCCAGCCCGAAGTGATCAGCGGCAAGCAAACCAACACGTTTGAATTCGTCTATCACCGGCGCTGACAGACGGGCAACTTTTACCGGCCCGACCGAACCGCCGTAACGAAACGGCAACGGCGCTTCAACATCTTGCTCACTACGTTTATGGGATGCCGACAGAACGTGGGATGCCGACGCTTCGTAAGATGCTGATGCAATGGGTTCGAAAACTCCCAGCATCATAACTCGAGGCAAACCTGCGCCCTCGAACTTTGCTGGTGCCAAGTAGCAAGCGCTGATCGACTGCCCGTCGACATAGTTTTGAAAGTATTGACCGTCTTCCAGAGTTGAGTCTTTGTTCGCAAACCGAACCCCCAGCCCACCGCTGGAAAAGTCGGTTTTGACCAGCGCTCGCTGTCCGGTCTGATGCGTATTCAACTTCTGCGTGATGGAAGGAAACAAGATTGAGTTCCGTTTGCAAAAATTGTAGACGTGCCGCACCCGAGCAGTCTCGCCCCCCCCGATCCCCTTCTCTTCGGTCAGAATGTCACCACGGCGATGGGTTCGGAGATAATTTTCTAGTCCTCCGCCGACCAACAACGTCGGAGGCGAAACTTGGCCCCAGACGCTAGGGTCCTTCATTAAGTTTTCGACGGTTTTGGCGACGGCTTCCATGCTCGGGCACTGAATCGCAAAATTAGGAGCCTGATCGGACAAAAGATGACGATTAGATTCCCTACAAATCGCTTTTGTATCGGGGTCAGCAAATAGGTCAATCGTCGATACGGGGCGCCGCGCGCGGAGACTCGAAGCAGCCAGAGCGCGGGCGCTGGCGGCAGCGATGATTATTCGCCCCCGATTGGGGGCGAAAACAGACTTTGACCGGTTGGCACTCTCCATAGACTTTGCTAACCTTTGGCATGGAAACGAAGGGATCGCCGTGTTGAAACAAAACGGACGGCCCGGAAACATCGGAAGAGCGAAATCGCGTCCGGAACACCGCCGACAACTAGTTCGGCTCATAAACGAAATAAATTTTAGGAGAGTTTAATGTCGATGTATATTGGTGAAGCACTTGATGGCGACGGTAACGAAATTGCTCACATCGACTTGATGATTGGTAGCAAGACAGGTCCTGTTGGCATCGCGTTCGCAAACGCTCTTTCGACTCAGTCGGAAGGTCACTCAAACCTTTTGGCTGTGATTACTCCCAACGTAGCGGTCAAGCCTTCTACGGTCATGGTAACGAAAGTCACCATCAAAGGCATGAAGCAAGCGGTTCAGATGTTTGGGCCAGCGCAAGCGGCAGTCGCCAAAGCGGTTGCCGACAGCGTTGACGCGGGAGTCATACCAGCTGATCAAGCAGAAGATTTGGTGTGCGTTTGCGGTGTATTCATTCACCCAGAAGCCGAAGACAACAAAAAGATCTATGACTACAACTACAACGCTACCAAGATGGCGATTGAGAACGCCATGAAGGCGACTCCAACCGCTGCTGAAATGGTTGCCAAAAAAGACGAAGTCCACCCTTTCCGTGGATTCTAGGTTTAGTAAGTCCGGGGGCTTGCAACGGCAACTTGTTTGCTGCTCGATGCAAACTCCGACAGCGAATCAAGAGAGGCTCGTGTCAGATTCGACGCGAGCCTTTTTCGTGAATTAAGATCATGAATGAAGATAGTCCGGCCAATCACCAGAATCTGACAGATAGCCAGAACCAAAAGTAAGACTGGAAATGAGTAACAAACCGAAGATTCTTATCCAATTCGATCCTGACCCGCAGGCTAGTACCTTCGATTCTATTGTGGCAATCGATTCGGGCGTCGATCACTTGCTGGTCCACGGCGGCGTGACCGAGGCCGCCATAGAGGGACTCGTTCACGGTGCAATTTTTACCCGCAGTATGGATGACCTGAAAAGGACTGCTCTGTTTTTCGGTGGAAGCAACGTCGCGGCGGCGGAGGCTTTACTTTCAAAAGCAAAAGCCAGCTTCTTTGGACCGATGCAGGTGTCTGTTATGGCAGATCCAAATGGCGCCAATACGACGGCGGCGGCGGCGGTTTTGTCTGCAATGAATCACATGGAATTTGCCAACAAAGAGATCACCGTACTCGCTGGAACCGGCCCCGTCGGCATGCGTATCGCCCAATTGATCGCGGGTCCCGCAACCAACGGAGCTGCCGCAAAGATCAACGTATGCTCGCGGAAGCTAACTAAAGCTCAACAGGTATGTGAGCAGATACGTGAAGCAGCGCCGAACGCCAACCTTGTACCGGTCGAGGCTTCCTCGCCCGACCTCGCTGCGGCGTCCGTTTGTAACGCCCATGCGGTTTTTGCGGCCGGTGCGGCAGGGATCGAATTACTGGTTGATGGCTGGCAGAACGCATCGAATCTGCAGGTCGCCATTGATGTAAATGGCGTCCCGCCGGTAGGGATTCACGGCATCAATGTCATGGATAAGGCTCAAAAACAGGGGCATGTCACCTGCTATGGTGCGATCGGGGTCGGCGGCCTGAAAATGAAAATCCACAAACACTGCATCCAAATGTTGTTTGATTCCAATCAGCAGACACTGGAAGTCGAAGAAATTTTCGCAATTGGACAATCTTTCTAACAGCCTCTATCTATACTGGTTCGAAGTAGATGCGGACGAATTCGCGTCAGACGATCTTCAAATTACTTAATTTTAAGATTGCAAACCTACATTAGGGAGATTGTGGGGCCGTGGAATTTGTTTTCCCTTTGCGATTGATGGGTAAGATTCATGTT
>CALKXO010000520.1 GCA_938003615.1 uncultured Pirellulaceae bacterium
GATACCAAACTTTCTTTGCTGGAAAATGGCACTTGGGCGAGCTAGGCCACTGGCCGGAAGACCAAGGGTTCGACATTAACATTGGTGGTAATGAAAGAGGTGGACCTTCTGGTGGCTACTACGCGCCTTGGGAGAATCCTAGGCTCGACGCCAAGAAACCGAAAGAGTACCTGACCGAACGACTGACTGAGGAATCGATTGAGTTTCTAAAGCGACGTGATCCTGAAAAACCGTTTTTGCTGTACTTGTCGTATTACAACGTGCACAAGCCGATCACGCCGTACCAAAAGCGGTACCAAGAGTATCGGGACAGTGCTGAGGCGCAGTTCACTGGTCCAACGCCGACAAAGTCGGAAGGCGATGGAACATCAAGAATGCGACAAGACAATGCGAAGTATGCGTCCATGGTCGCTGCGGTGGATGATAGTGTGGGAGCAGTTACCAAGGCGCTTGAACAGTTGTCGTTGGATGAGAACACGGTGGTGATTTTCTTCTCGGACAATGGTGGACTTTGCACGACACGCAAGATTGGTCCTACTTCGAACCTGCCCCTTCGGTCAGGCAAAGGTTGGCTGTACGAGGGCGGCATACGTGAGCCAATGTTCGTTAGGGCTCCCGGCGTCACGAAGCCCGGAACGGTCTGTGAAGACAACGTCGTCAGTATGGACTTTTTTCCAACGATGCTAGAATTGGCTGGTCTTCCGCTTCAACCCAAATTGCACGCCGACGGACAAAGCCTAGTTCCGATGTTAAAGGGTGAGTCTAAATCCGAAGACCGAACATTGTATTGGCACTACCCTCACTATCATGGCTCTACTTGGACTCCAGGAGCGTCAATTCTCGAAGGCGACTGGAAGCTGATAGAATTTTACGAACGTGAGGATTGTGAGCTGTACAATCTGGCCAAAGACATTGGCGAATCGAACGATCTCAGCGAGCAACAGCCTGACGTAGCAAACAAGCTGCGAAATAAACTTGCGGCGTGGCAGAAGAAAATCGGCGCTCAAATGCCTCAACTGAACCCTGACTATCAAGAGTTATCAAAATAGTCGTCTAGCCTTTCAGTCTGAAAACCATTCCAAACATTTGGGCAAGTCTGACCTTTCCGTGAGAGAATAATAAATGGGCGGAACGCTCCTGATTACCGTTGCTTCCATGGCGATGTGGCTTATGGCATCTACCAGTTTTGGCGCTGATGATGCGGGAAACACTGCGGCGAAATCCCAGCGGCCAAACATCCTCTGGATTCTGGCGGAGGACCTGTCTCCTTTCATGGGTTGTTATGACGATCCGATCAACTCGGGCCATACGCCCACGATCGACAAAATCGCATCTGACGGCGTGCTGTTTAAACGAGCCTTTGTTCCAGCGCCTGTGTGCTCGGCATGCCGTTCCGCCCTAATCACAGGCGTGATGCAAACGACAACTGGAACGCATCAACATCGCTCCAGTCGATTCACAGATGGAGAAATTGTTCCTGAAGAATTGAGGATCAAGTTACCAGCTGGAGTGAAGACGATTCCGGAACTGATGAAAGCAGCGGGCTACTTTACTTATAACGATGGCAAGGACGACTACAATTTCCATTATGATCGGACTGCGCTATACGACGTTGGGTCTGCTGAGGACTACAAACCGGGACTCAACGGCTGGCAAGGTAATAAAGGCAGCGACGATAAGTCGATCACCGAGAATACTTGGAACCGGAACCCGGACAAATCCAAGCCGTGGTTTGGACAGATTCAGATTATGGGTGGCAAAGCGAACGCGCGACATGTGCGCGAAGGTGGGAAGTTAAAACCGAATGATGTGCCTCTGCCACCGTACTTTCCTGACGTCAAGGCTCTGCGTGGAGCGTGGACAATGCATTACAACTCTGCACGCGGCGCAGATGCACGTGTCGAAGGCATCCTTGCGGAACTCAAATCGGCCGGACAGCTTGAGAATACGATTGTGTTTTTCTTCTCAGATCATGGAAGTAACCACTCGCTTCGGCACAAACAGTTTTGCTACGAGGGGGGCGTGCATATCCCGCTGATGGTGATGGGGAATCATCCTGCGCTCAAAGCGGGTACTGTACGAAACGAACTGGTGTCTGCTTTGGATATCTCCGCCACGACATTGGCCCTAGCCGGTGCTCCGTTGCCCGATTATCTCGACGGGCAGGATTTGTTTGGAGAAGATTACGCACCTATCGACCACGTGATTTCAGCGCGAGATCGTTGCGATTACACCATCGATCGCATTCGTACAGTTCGATCTGAGAACATGCGATATATCCGCAACTACTTCCCCAACCGGCCAATGATGCAGGCTCAATATCGCGATGAGAAACCAATCGTGCTGGCTTTGAAGAAGGGGCTTGAGGACGGAACACTAACTGACTATCAGAAGGAGCATTGGTTTGGCGTTAGACCCGAGGAAGAGCTTTATGACATGACCGCCGACCCTCACCAAATCAACAATTTGGCCGCCGACCCAGCGTTTGCTCAAGCACTCAAGCAGCATCGTGACATTTTGGAATCATGGATCAAGGAAACCGATGACAAGGGACAGTACCCTGAAGACACGAGGCAGTTGCAAGCGACTTTCGATTTATGGAAAGAGCTTCCCATTTTCAAAAATGCCAAAGTTAACCCGGAATACGACCAGTTTAAGGCAGTTCTTCAAGGTGCCGGGAATCCTTAGAGGAGCATCGCTGACGTTAAACGGTTTTTCTCCTCCGAGCACAAATGACTCTATTCATCGGCGTGATCGTCGATGGAATAGACGTCCAACGCACCAGATAACCGGCCGCCTCAAGCCGGTAGGTGCGATCAACGTCAAACGCCATTTTCAGTCCCAGTTCGGCCACGAGTGACTGCGGAGCCTGACAAGCGGATTTTGGGTAGCAGCATGGCAGAATCGCCAGTGGACCGCCGCTTTCGATAGCGATTTGTATGCATAAGTCTGACAACACGCCGCAGGCATGGGCGCTGACAATCGCCGCACCAGCGGGAACCATGCCGTCGCTTGGGGAGAGTTGAGCTTGAACGTTTTCAATTTTGGGTTCAATCCACGGCGCGACAAGCGTGGCAATTTCGATCAGCTTCAACCGGCTCGGCGGTTGCACCCGATCCGCCAGTATCACGCGCTCAACACGTTTCTCGAACATTGCATACAAGACGCCAATTAGCCCGTGACCGCAGCACAGATCTGCCACACATGCTGCCCGCGCCTGTTTGCGCACACGCGCGAAGAACTCGAAACTTTCCAAAACTTCTTTGATCGACAATAAACGCGCGGCCGCAATCTCCCTGACTAAACGATTCTGAAGACTTTCGCCAGCGAAATAGGTCAGTGCGGCCGATTCGAAAAGCCGACTATCGGATCCTAGCCAACGCTTCTGGTCTTCCTGCAGGTCGTTGAGCTGAGGAAAGAAGCGGAACCGATCCGAAGCTGAGGCGTCTTGTTTCATTTCTGAGCCTCTTTGAAGCGATCCAAAGCACGGAGAATCAGCGTTAGGCGGTTCTGACGTTTTGGCGTCAGTTTGCCGAACTGCCCCCAGTATTTCTTTTCTTCGACAAGATCTGAGATGAAATCGGCAGATCCCTCTTTGAGCAACAACGGACCAAATCCAAAACCACATGCTAGATCGACGCCATCATATGCCGGATCAGCATGGGGCACTCCAGCGGCAGTGCGTTCAAAGGCGAGGATTGCATACTTTCTCGTCGTTCGGACGGCCTCTTCGGCGACCAACCAAAACCCGGCATCCCACGCCCACTCTCTGATTAACTCGGAGCGTGAATTGGGTTGAAGCACGACCTTGGCTGGAATCCGATCAGGGTGGCGCTCGAGAATGGACAGCATGTTCTCGGCACCCATGCCGCAAATCGATAGGCTCTCTGCCTCACCGCATTTGAGAACATCCAATCCATCTCCCAATCTAACGTCTGCTGCCACTTTGGACAAAGTTGTCTTGGAATTTCTCCAAGGCTGGTGTTTGTTCTCAATCGCGATGCCGAAGTCGATCCTACCACTTGCCAAAAGCGACGCCAGAAGCAGTCCATGATCCGATCCAATATCGGCATGCACCCTCGAACGTATTTGTCGCGTGACGGCAATCAGTCTTCGGTCTAGCTTCGGCATGAGAACCACTACGTTGGGGCGGGCAGGTCACGTCTCTGAAAGACGCGCGTACCAACAGCATAACAAATTACGCCAAGCCCTATTAGGACCAAGTTGTTGGTCAATGGCCCTGAACTGACAATAGCTCCAGCATCACCGTAGCGAAACCACTGAACGGCATCGAGCAGATTGTGCTGTGCCAATTCAACGGCGCTGGCGGGAGAGTACAGACCAAAAATACTGCAGTAGACAATCCATTGGTTTTCCTCCATCGACATGCCCAAGATCTTGATGCCTGCATTGGCAAAATAGAATCCGCAGAGGATCCCAAGAGTCCGCCAGCGGAAGCTGTCCATTGACGAGACCATTGCAGAGAAAGCCGATAGGAAGAAGCCGAGCGAAAACAGGTTCACCAACCCCGGTAGGAACATGACGGCGTCCACCTCCGACGACATGGGGATTTGTTGGGTTGTGGGCTGTAAAAAATTTGCCGGCATTCCAAATATCTCAGCTACGATCGCCGTTTTAGGACCAACAAAAGTAATCGGCACGCCCATTATCTCCGGATATCGCGTCTCTTCGACACTGGTTGTCCAGAGCCCTATGGACATGCCCAGCCAAGCGACCAGCACCAGCAAAACCACCCCAATGATCGTGAACGCAGCGTGATGTAAAAAGACGCGCATGCGGCTGATCGGCTGAGCGAGAAACATCTCCATTGTGCCGCGCCCCAGTTCGCCACTAACAACGTCCGACCCGCGCACGATAGCCCAAGCGGAGATCAACAGGACTAACATCGGTTCGTCGAGTGTAAACGACGTTCGACCGAGATAGGAAACCAGCCAGTCAAAATCAACCGAAGCGAATTTTCGCCAGTCCTTGGGCAATAGGTCCATGATCTGCTGAAACTGTGCCGTGTCCAAGTTTCCTACCACACGTACACGCACGTAGCAGAACGAAAACACGCCTATCACTAGGCCGACAAGAAGAATCGTCGATTCGTTGACGTATTTTCGCAAAAGCGCTGTGTTTAACAGCCCGCGATTTTGTGGCGAATGATTCACTGATGGAACCTATGGTAAACGGACTTGAGCCCAATTGGCTCGATAGACACTTCATCAAGGTCCGCCTGAGCCAACCACCGAAGCACTTCGGGAACGCGATCTGGCGTTTCGATCACCGACCGTTCATTCATTTTCGTGATTGTCAGCACTTCTGTCAGCGACGGTGGAACAGGGGGGAGTTGCGCGTCACAACCAACCGTGATGCGGTGTTGGCGATTGAGGGTAGCCATCGACTGCCTAAAAACCAGTTGGCCTTTCTTCAGGATTCCGACGTCGTCACACACCTCTTCAATCTCGCTCAATACATGTGACGAAAAGATCACCGTCTTCCCCGCCGCTTTCGCCTCAGAAACAAATTCAAGAACACGGCCGCGAATGGTTGGGTCGAGATTCGCAGTGGGTTCATCAAGGATGATCAATGGACAGTCCACAGACAGACAAACGGCCAGTGCAAGTTTTTGCCTCATGCCGGTCGACATTAAACCCACCCAGCGCGAAAGGTCCAATTCGAGCCGTTCGGCTATTTCCAACGCTCGTTGGTGACTGGCGTTACTACGATAGCGCGCGAATTGTTTAAGGATCGAGCGGCCTTTCATCAAGCCGTAGACACGTGCGTCGCCCGGTAGGTACGTCACTTCTTGGTGGACTTTCATCCGTTCCTTGTGGCAATCCATCCCACCGACGGTGGCGGAGCCAGCACCTGGCTTGAGAAATCCCATCAACGTGCGGATTAGCGTCGATTTTCCCGCACCATTAGGCCCCAGTAGCCCGAAGACATGCCCCCGACCAACATCCAGCGTAACGTTGTCGAGCGCCACAAAGCTGCCAAACGACTTACGCAGTTGGTTGGTTTGGACCATTGGATCCGAGTTGATCGGTAGGGAGTTCAAAGTAATAATTTCGATTGTTATTAAGTAGCCATCGAGCTGACGAATTCTTCCTAGGCAATCGCAGTGCCGAGCTCACGACCTCGTCGGCTGCGGAAAGAACCTCTAAATCTTGTTCATTTACTCGATGGCGAAGTTACCCTTTACCCAACTGCAGACTCTAACGACGCTGACTTATGCTTTTTTTTGATTTCTTCCCATGCCTCCGCCAATTTTTCGACTGAGTACCGGATCTGCTCTTCCGTGTGGATGGCGGTCATAAAGATCCTTACACGTGTTTCTGATTCGGGAACAGCCGGATACAGAATCGGCTGAGCATTAATCCCCTGATCGTGCAATGCCTCAGAGAGTTGTAACGCTCGAATAGAATTCCCAGTGATGATCGGAATGATCGGTGTCCCTTGAGCCATTCCGGTATTGAGGCCCGCTTCTTGAGCTAGTTTTAGGAACAGTTTTGAGTTTGCCTGAAGTTGTGCGACCAGTTCCGGGTTTTTTTGCAGAACTCTCAAAGAACCCAGTGCCGCTCCGACGTTGGCGGGTGGCATTCCGGCTGCGAAAACGTATCCGGGAGTCGTGTAGCGCAAGTAGTTGATAAGTTCCTTTTTACCAGCAATGAACCCGCCGCAACTTCCGAAGGATTTACTTAACGTACCCATCCAACATTCTACGTCGTCGCGCTTGACGCCAAACACTTCCGCAACGCCGCGGCCTGTTTTGCCTAAAGTCCCGATTGAGTGCGCTTCATCGACGTACATCCACGCCTTAAACTTGTTCTTAATCTCTACAAACTTTGGTAGGTCTGGGAAATCACCGTCCATGCTGTACAGGCCTTCGATCACGATCAAAACCCGTCGGTAATCGTCGCGTGTCTCTTTGAGAATCTCGTACAGTTCTCGGTGGTTATTGTGCTCAAAGGGGCGCCGTCGCGCGCCGGAGAGTTCAGCGCCCTGAATCAAGCTGTTGTGAGCAAAACTGTCGTGGATGATCAGATCGCCGGGCCCGACAAGATGGCCAATCACCGACTCGTTGCAGGCGTGACCGCCGGGGAAAGTGATGATATCTTCGACACCAAGGAACTCAGCCAGTTCGCTTTCGAGCTCTCGGTGAATCGTTTTTTCGCCGGACACAATTCGGCTGGCTGATACGCTAGTGCCAAAAGTACTGATCGCCTTGATCGCGCTGTCGTTGACTTCCGGATGGCCGGAGAGGCCAAGATAATTGTAACTGGCAAACGAAATCAGTTCCTTGCCGTCGATTCGAGTGGTGTCACCGATGCGTCCTTCGTGAACAGAAAAGAATGGGTTTCGAATTCCCGTAGATTCAATTTTGCTTTGCAACGCACCAAGCCGTAAGAATTCGGGCATTTTTTCCAGTTTGTAATAGGAGTCTGGAATCGGACCTTTGATGCGCGAAGATTTTTTGGCTCCCGTTGCTGAACCGTCAACCAGTTCAATACCAACATGAGTTTCAATGGCTTCGGCAACCTCACGGACTGTTTCAACGTCTTGCAAAACCTCTTCCGGGATGCGTCCGCCAAACATTTGCTCGAGCGTGTGTGCAATGTCCAATCGCTCCATTGAATCGAGGCCAAGGTGCACAATGTTGGAGTCTACATTAACGTCTTTCGCGCGGCTTTCCCCAACCTGTTTAACGACTTTGATCACGGCCGCCAACACGGTCGGATTAAGCGTGTCATCGTCGGCAACCAGCATGCCGTTGGCGGAAGGAGGAAGAAATTCAACGTGATCTTCGTTGCGTTGAGCCTTTTCAGATTTGGCAGCTGTTTCTTTCCAAGCAACCCATTCTGCGATGACCAGCAGTTCACCTTCGTTGAAGGCGTTCTTGCAAGCGTGACGTTGGACTTTTCCACTTGAGGTCTTTGGCACACTATGAGCGCGAACCAGTACGATTGCATCTGGTGGAAGGTCGTGCTCTTCGGTTACGCTTGCACGAATCGCGTTGATCACTGAATCGAAGTCTCGACTCTTACGGCCACGTTCCACTTCACAGACAACCACCAAGTGCTCGCGGTCCCAACGATTGACTGCGAAACCAGCCGCACCACCGGAGCGCGTCCAAGGATGGCATTGCTCGACTGTGGTTTCGATATCCTGAGGATACCGATTGACGCCGCGCACGATAATCATGTCTTTAAGGCGACCGGTAACATAAAGTTCACCGTCGTGCATGAAGCCAAGGTCACCCGAGCGCACGTAGTCACGGCCATCGTCGGGTGAGATGCGACACTTGAACGTTGCCTTTGTTTCCTCAGGTCGATTCCAGTAGCCTGCTCCGGCACTCGGGCTATTGATCAGAATCTCACCAATGTGATTGTCCTGAAGGGGTTTGAGCGTTTCTGGATTGACGATCAAAACAACTTCGTCCTCGCAGACTTGCCCACAACCCACCAAAAGCTTGGCATTTTTGTCATCCGGTTCACACGGCACAACGCGGTGTTGCACCAGTTCATTTTTCTCAAAGCTTCTGATGACTGGTTTCTTGCCGGGTTGTCCACCAGTGACCAGTAACGTTGTTTCTGCCATGCCGTAGCACGGATAGAACGCCTCGTGACGAAATCCGTAGGGGGCAAAACGTTCAGTAAACAGGTCCATCACATCCGAACGTACCGGCTCAGCCCCATTGAAAGCAACGTTCCAACAGGAAAGGTCGAGACCCTCACATTGTTCGGGCTTAATTTTCGTTGCACACCATGCGTAGGCGAAGTTCGGACCGCCGGTGACCTGAACTCTGTAGTTAGAAATCGCACGCAGCCATCGAATCGGATAGGTTAAGAACGAGACCGGTGACATCATGATTTGGGAGACGCCACAGTATAGTGGATTTAGAATTCCTCCCACCAATCCCATGTCGTGGTAGGCAGGCAACCAAGTGCAGGCACGCGACTGAGTCGTCAATTCGAAGGACTCGGTAATCATCCGGCAGTTTGCCATCAGGTTGCCATGCGTCAGCATCACGCCTTTTGGTGATCCGGTAGATCCGGATGTATATTGAATCAAGCCGAGGTCGTTGTTGGCAATGGTGGGCGGAATCCAGTCGTTGGCCATAACCGTCGGAATGTCCTCGGTTGCAATCCAAGGAATGCGACGAAGGTCGGGCGCGTCTTCTAAACGGCCCCGCGATTTTTCGGTGACGGATTCAACAGTCAGCGCCAGCGAGGCCTCACAGTTTTTCGAAATCGAATTGATGCGTCCCATGTTGCGGTTGCGTCGCGGAGGATACGCAGGCACAGGGGTAACGCCGGCGTAGTGGCATCCAAAGAAAGCGCGAATGAAGTCGAGGCCGGGTGGGTACAGCATGACGGCGCGCTGGCCCGCAAAACCCATCGCAACCAGTTTGGCAGCCATTGCGCGGGCTTGGAGGTCCAGTTCGGAAAATGTAACGCTATCGCTTTCGTCATCGCCGTTGAGATATCGGTAGGCGACGGTATCGGGCAGCGCGACGGCCCAGTAACGAAGTCGCTCGACAAAGTTTGTCTCTGGCGGGGAAAACGGAGCAAGTAAGTCAGTTATTTTTTGCACTTAGTTGTGTCTCCATGAGTTCCAAGTCATTTGGAATTCATTCATCAATTGGCGGCACCGGTTGCTGTTTAACAACAATCTCAACGTCCGGCTGTAGAAATCCTGTTGTTTGAATCGTCACAACAACGCTCCAAACATGGGGCTGGTCGTGAATCTTGCTCTTTTCTATCGCTTCTCTGGTGGTCGGGTCGACGATAGGCAAACCGCAGATTATAGCGGAAAACCGCGAATGTTAAATTGACGCGGTTGTGCAGTTCCAGATGGAGCAGGAAAACCGTCCAACTGATCGAAATCACTGGAAATTTTGGGAAGTCAATCTGCCAGTGCCGGTCTGTCTGCCCTAAAATGTCCACACTGGTGCAAGAACTGACTGTTTGTTCGGTTGGCAGAACAAAATGCGGGTTTTTGACAAAAATTAGTCTCACACGGCTCCTGTTCTTAGCCAAATAGGCCGGCGATAAGCCCCGCGTTGTAGCAGTTGAGCCGATTCTACGGCTAAAAATGGGAACTCTAAAAGTTGACTTTCTCATTTCCGATAGCATATTTAGAGGTGACTCGAGCACTTCCCTTCACGTCACGGAACTCCCAATCTTTCGCACGAGCCAATTCAATGCAGTCGCACCAATCAGTCCTTTCAAATCCACGACGGCTTAAGCACTGCAAGAATTGCTGGCGTGAAGACATCCACAAGCCCGCACGATTCTCTCCATTGATTTACGGTGGGCTTGTCGTGATTTCATTTGGTTTGATTCTTGCTCTAAAGCCATCGCGTTGCGTTTGCTGCGGAACGATGCGAGTGCTCTAGAAACAAAGAGCCCCATTTCAAAATTTGAGAGCCTGTTGCACGAAGTTGCCGCAGGCTTTTTTGTGGATTAAATTCGCAAAATTTGGTGGCCGACGATCAAGACAAACGCCGCGCGCTTGACACTTGCGACAGCGAGCATGCCGTAGGGTGCATCTGATCCCGGCGTCTATCAAAGTGTACACATCTCCAACGCCGCTTTAAGTGACTCCATTGGACTACCGGAAACGGGGATAAATTCTTGGGCGACGTATCCGTCATAGCCAGTCTCTTCTATGGCCGCGATGATGGCCGGATAATTTAGTTCCTGAGTGGCATCGATCTCATTACGTCCCGGCACGCCGCCAGTGTGATAGTGGCTGAACCATCGATGATGCTTCTTGATCGTCGCAATCACATCGCCTTCCATAATTTGCATGTGATAGATGTCGTACAGCAGTTTAAAACGAGGCGAGTCAATAAGCTCGCAAAGGTCCACCCCCCACTGAGTGTGGTCGCACATGTAGTCCGGATGATCGACCTTGCTGTTAAGCAGTTCCATCGTCAGCGTAAGATCAAGTTCGTCTAACAGTGGCAGCAGCCTTCGAATTCCTGTCGCACAATTCTCCATCCCAGTCCGGTCATCGATTCCGTCACGGTTTCCTGAAAAGCAAATCACGTTATCAGCGCCTGCCGTCTTAGATTCTTTCAGATAGTCGGTGTAAACCTCGACCAGCGCGTCATGGTGCTCGATTCGATTGAAAGCCGACTCGATGATTCCTACTGGACTTCCATCAGCAAGATGAGCGACGGGGTTAGCAATAATTGGGCACGCCAATGAATACTTATCGGCCGTTTCCATTTGCTCGGGCGTTAGCAGATCAACCGCATCTAGTCCCATCGCTTTGCCTTGCCGGCAAAAGTCTTCAAGAGGAATTGAGTCGGCATAGCACCAGTGACACGCGGAATGTTTAATCGGCATTGACGGGTTTCAGTTAGGGGCAGTGATTGTTATGAGTAAAGTTGCTCGATTTCCAAACGGCCAGTTTTGATGGCCTCGAAAAACCTCTGATTGCTGACCAACACATCCTCCATTTGAAAAATATCTTCCACGTCCAACCATTGAAACGAGGCGACTTCGTCAGGATTAGGGAAGACTCTGCCCAACTGATCTGACTTGGCCGTCCACCAGTGTAAGCGAGTCCCTTTGGGGGTGTGGCTGGACCAGACTTCCTTCGATGGCGTCACGTCGATGTTCAGTTCCTCACTCATTTCCCGGACGAGTGCGACTTCGGGCGTTTCACCGACTTCAATCATTCCACCCGGAAAGCAAAATTGGTTCGGCGAACGCACCGTCGCCGAGCGTTTGATCACCAAGAACTTGCGCTCGAGAGTGATGATCGCTACGACTGCGGCAGGAGGTTGAGCATTCTTAGGCATGGATAAGGTTTGTGTTGGAAGTTGCTAACGTGTGGGGAGCTGAAAAGATATCAGCTGGGTGGGGTAGCGGCTCTTTCTAAAGAGGTTCGCCGCAATACTTACAAAACTTCGCGTCTCGATCGTGGCCTTCGCTCACACAGGACGCACACGATCGGGCGCTCAATAGTTTTTTCTTCGACTCAATCACCTCTGCCGAAATGAAACCCGTTGGCACAATAATCAAACTGTATCCTAAAAGAATAAGGCATGTGGACAAAAACTTGCCGGGAACAGATTGGGGAACTACGTCGCCAAAACCGACGGTCGTCATCGTGACGATTGCCCAGTAGATCCCCTCTGGAATCGAGTTGTACATGCTTTGCCCTTCCGGCAAAACCGCTTTTTCAATTTCGAACATCATTGTACCGGTGACTGTGACGATGATCAGGACCGCCGTAAGGAAAACAACGATTTTTGCTCGGGCACGCCATATCGCATTCCCTAAATCGTCCGCTTCTGCTTGAAACCAGCCAAGCTTAAAGATGCGAAAAGCGCGTAGCAGCCTCAGTGAACGAATGACGGAGAAAACACTCGTCCTCGAAAGGCCTGGCATCAACAGTAGATATTCTGGCAGAAACGACAACAGATCGATGATGCCCCAAAAACTAAAGATATAAGCAACCGGTCGACGGACGCAGTACACTCGCAGAAAGTACTCAGCGGTGAACAAGAAAGTGAAGAACCAGTGGATCGCATGAAGGGTTTCACGGTAGGGCTCCATCGCCACGACGGTCTCTAAACAAATGACGACAACACTTAAGACGATCGCCACTAGCAACAGAATGTCAAACAACGCGCCCGAAGGTGTCTCGGCATCAAAAATGATCTCGTGAATCTTCTCACGTAAACCCGACGGAGGTTTAGTTTGAGGCGAGGGGCGGCTGGAGGTCATCGTTGTTTCATCAAAAGGACCGATGGCAGTGAGGAAGCATTGATGGATTTTATCGAAAGTGACCAACACTGTCGCCCGCAATTGATGCTTCGGACCACGAAAAATTTGCCCCATCCAAGCCACTACGCCGGTGCATTGGTAAACAGACTCAGTTATCATCTTGGTGGGCGTCGGGGAAATTTCATCTCAGTCGCGGTATATACGATGTGCAGCGGCGGTTCCATCGCCGACATTAGAACATCCTCGGAACAACAACATGAGCTATTTTCTTGGCGTCGATATTGGCACTTCGGGCACAAAAACACTGCTAATCGATGGCAAAGGCAAGATCTTTGCAGAAGCCAGTAAAACCTATGGACTCAGCCATCCCAAGCCGTTGTGGAGTGAGCAAGATCCGCAGGACTGGTGGGACGCGACGGTAGCAACCATTCGGTCAGTGCTGAGAAAATCAAAAGTCAAAAAGGCAGACGTAAAAGCAATTGGCTTGTCTGGCCAGATGCACGGAAGTGTCTTCCTAGACGAAAACGACAAGGTGATTCGCCCAGCGCTGCTGTGGAACGATCAACGAACGGCGTCGCAATGCGAAGAGATTGAAAAATTAGCCGGCGGTCGCAAGAAGCTAATTAGCATGGTAGCTAATCCTGCACTGACAGGATTCACCGCCCCCAAGATTCTATGGTTGCGAGAGAATGAGCCCAAGAATTTTGCCAAGTGTAAGAAGATTCTTCTGCCTAAGGATGACGTGCGGCGACGGCTGACCGGACAGTATGCGACCGATGTTAGCGACGCCAGCGGAATGTTGCTGTTGGACGTGAAGAAACGCAAGTGGTCGAAGCCATTGCTAGGAAAGTTGCAGCTCGACGAGAGTCTGTTTGGCGACGTCTATGAATCAGAAGACGTCACCGGGACACTGACTGCCGAAGCCGCCAAGCTGTTGGGGCTTGCTACCGATTGCGTCGTTGTCGGTGGTGCTGGTGACTGTGCCGCCAATGCGATCGGAACGGGCGTGGTCAATTCCGGAACGTTGTCCACGTCGGTCGGAACCAGCAGCGTCATGTTTGTTCACAGTGACGAAGTGAAAGTCGACCCTGAGGGACGCCTGCATACTTTCTGTCACGCTGTGCGAGGTAAGTGGCACATGATGGGCGTGACGTTGACCGGTGGTGGGGCACTGAATTGGTTTGTGGAGAATCTCTGTCAGGAACTCGTTGCCAAAACAAAGGATCCGTTTAAAGTGCTTAACGCCGAGGCGGCAGCCGTTGCTCCTGGCTGCGAAGGATTGTTCTTCTTACCGTATCTCGCGGGTGAAAGAACCCCTCACGCCGACCCCGATGCGCGCGGCTGCTTCGTTGGTTTGACATTGAAGCACACACGCGGACATATGGTACGCGCGATCATGGAAGGCGTCATGTTTGCCATGCGTGACTCGTTGGCGATCATGGACGAAATGTCAGTGCCCGTGAAGCAAATGCGTGCCAGCGGCGGTGGTGCAAAGAGCCCATTGTGGCGACAGATTCAAGCCGATGTTTTCGGACATGCCGCATGTACGATCAATGCTGAACAGGGGCCTGCCTACGGCGTGGCTTTACTGGCGGCCGTTGGAGCCGGGGAATACAAAAACATCACCGAAGCCTGCAAGGCCAACATCAAGGTCGTGGAAAAAATGCCCGCCAAAACGAAAGCGAAAAAGGAATACAACAAACGGTTCCCCGTCTTTCAAGACTTGTACCGCTCACTAAAAAGTGACTTTAAGTCAATCTCGAATCTCGACACGGGCAAGTAGATGAACCAGCGGGCAACAAACTCGACGACCAATGCACTTTTAAAGAGCATTCTCGATGGCCCGCTACTCATTGGTGATCTGCCTGAGTCCAAGAGCTTTTGTCGCTCAAAACTAGAACTCCCCACTAATTTTGTGGATCTTAATCTCGATCAGAAGCTCGGGCATTTGTTTGAAGATGCACTTGCTTCTTTGATTTTGGCGTCAGACAGATTGGAATTGCTCGAGCAAAATCTTCAACTGCGAGACGAGCATCTCAAGACCGTTGGCGAAGTCGATTTTCTGCTCAAGGAAAACGCCACACCAACACTGATTCACTTGGAATTGGCCACGAAGTTCTATTTGGCAGTAGACACAGGCGACGGAATTGCTCTCCCCGGCCCCGATGCGCGAGACAACTATTACAGGAAACTCGCCCGCATGCGGGATCACCAACTTGGGCTATCGGTCAAGTTCCGTTCGTGTTTACCTTCGAAGTATGAAGACACTGCGATCGAGAGCCAGCAACTTGTGTTTGGTTGTCTGTTTGACCATATTGACGCCTCTGAAACATTCACGCCTGAATTTGTACTCGACAAATGCCGCCGAGGAAAATGGCTTCATCAGCAGGATTGCGATCGGTTTTTTTCCGCAGAAAGTAAGTTCGAAATCATTCCCAAGTCGCTTTGGCCAGTCCCATTCGATTTTCTCAATGGCACTGTCCTAGAACCGTGGAGTCCTCAACAACAAGTCGAGCGGTGCTTAATGGTACGGGTCAACGGGGGATCAACTCCCATTTTCGTGGCTCCAAAAAACTACCCGAATCAAACTTAACGTTCTCCCGAAGAGGATTCCAACGTCACGTTAGTTGATTTAATGCCGAAGTAAACGAAAGACGT
>CALKXO010000521.1 GCA_938003615.1 uncultured Pirellulaceae bacterium
GTTCGGTTGCGTTCTGCGAAGATGTGACACAAGAAACGCTAATCAAAATACTAGAGAAAGTTCACACCTTTAAAGGCCACAGCAAATTTACAACTTGGGCGATGTCGATCGGCATTCGAACGGGGATTTCACATCTGCGAAAACGCAGACTAAAGTCGGTGTCTCTGGAGAGTGCCGTCGATGATGGCTTAACGCTTGATATTCCAGACTCGCGGTCCACGCAGCCAGAGCTTCCTCAAATGAGGGCCGCGATTCTGGATAAACTTCAGCAGTTGATTGCCAGCGAGTTGACCGTGAAACAGCAGAATGTCGTACGAGCGATGCTTAGCGGCATGCCAGTGGAAGTCATCGCCAGCAGGACAGGTAGAAATCGCAATGCGATCTACAAGATGTTTCACGATGCTCGCAAGAAACTACGGCGCAATTTCGAGGCCGCTGGTATTTCGGCAATCGATTTGACCGAAGCTTTTCCTTGCGGTAACTCGGGCGCGAAATAGCGCGTCAGACATGAAATAGCGTGTCAGGCGTGAAATAGCGCTAAAGGCTTGAGGATGGTAGGTCGCCGCTGTTGATGGTGGAAAGACCGCGATAGGCTGTCAAATCGATTTCATCGTTGATGAATTCAACATGCCCGTCGCCATAGACGAAATTCGCTCCTCCGGGATGTGAGCTCGCAAACGCACCATTTCGCAACTCAACAACGATTCCGTCACCAGGTTGAGTGTTGAGTCTGTTGGTCGTGGTCCGCAAACAGTCTGCATTGGCGAGCGCGTACGACCAAACATTGGATGACTCATGAAGATCAGGTCGGACGACTTCGCCTGCGAAAAACGTGTTCGAGTGTCCGTCTTTGAGATCCGAATGGGCTCGTTGAGATTTGTAAACGAACGCGCCATCGTTTTTGTATTTGGTCACATGAACAAGGTTGTCTGGTCCGAGTGACCCGTTGCAAAATGCGTAGGTCGAGGTCGCTGAGATGACGGGCTGATAGACATCGCTGGACATCTCTCCGGTTTCACTGGGGCACCAAAAAAAAGGGAGGTGAACTTGGATCGCCTTGCGCTTCATCGGATGGTTTCTCCACCAATCCAAATCGTCCACGTCGCGATTCCAAAGGCCGCCATTGTCTACGTTGATTGCTTGGCTTAGCGTGGATTGTTCAAGCTGCGGCAGTATTGAAACAAATCCACTTGCGCCATTACGTTCTTCGGAAGACAAGTCGCCCAGACACTGCGACAAGGACATTTGATGTCCAATGTCATCACAGCCAATTCGACCGGCAGGGTATCGTTGGTGAGACGATTCGTAGTTGGCGATTGCGATCCCGATTTGCCGAAAGTTATTTTGGCACGTTACGCGACGGGCGGCCTCTCTGACGGATTGGACTGCCGGCAGGAGCATCCCCATAAGGATTCCAATGATCGCAATTACGACTAAAAGTTCGACCAGCGTGAATCCTGTTTTCCGTACTTTCATTTTTCCTACTACCGTTTTATCGAACAACTAGGACAATTGTGACGCTGCGAACGCCGGTAATTTTTACGCGTGAGAAGGCAAATTGGCCCAAAAGTTCTCAAAATTGGAAATTTTTTTTCCTGCGCGTGAGATTTGACCACTGCCATAACATTATATGGTTGAACAACACGAATCTCGTTCGATCACATCCTAACCCGAAAAATCAAAAGCTGGAATCAAACTTTGTCTACAGACTCAACTGGAACCGCGCGACATTATGCAGCTCGCTGCACGGGTGCGGCTCCACGTCTGGCAACAATCGCTGCTGGTATTACCGGCAGCAAATCGGACGCTGAAGACATTGTCCAACAGGCGATTGCGATTGCAATTGAAAAGGACACAGAATTCGGATCGGAGGGACATTTTATTGGATGGTTGGCAGGAATTGTCCGGAACTGCGCGTTGAATTTTAGAAGGAAGTCGATACGGCGGAACACCCAGCCGACCGACCCCAGCAAAATGGTCTCGGTAGAAACGGCCTCTGAAAAAGACAACCCAGTAGATCGTGGGACCGGTGCGCTCAATCCTTTACAACGCTCGTTCGACGACCAAGTACAATTGGCCTTGGAGCAGATCGCTCCCAACGCCCGAAGCTGTCTGCTTTTGCGGACAGTGGAGGAACTTAGTTACAAAGAGATTGCTGAGTTGATGGATATCCCAGAAGGTACGGCTATGAATCTCGTCCATCGAAGCAAAAAGAAATTGCGTGAGTTACTGACATCAGATGAGTTTCGGGGTGATGGGCGAAGAAACGAAGGAGGCAAACGATGAATGAAGCATTAACTTTTGACGGCGATGGTTTCGAAGCCGATCAACTTGAACGTTTCGTCGATGGCCTCATGAGCGATAAGGAAGCTGAGGAATTTCTTGAAATGACCGATGACGCAGAATTAGCAATTGCCGAGCGTGATCTGCAGTTCAAAATCGACGATTCGTTGCGTCGTTCGTTCGGGTTCAGCGATATCGAAAAAGAATCGCTTGTTCGCAGAGCCCAATTCGAATTGCGTTTGTCGCCCACCGCCGGTGAGTTGGAATCTCAGAATCTGTTGTCGCAATTGGGCTCCTTGCGGGAGAGTCCGTTGTTCAAGCTGGCGGTCGCCGCAAGTTTGCTTTTTACGATGTGCATTGGGACGTGGATGTTTGGCGGATTTGGCCGACAGATTACACCGCATTTCAACGCGCGTCCGGTTGCGAAAATCTACAATGAAACGGTCGAACGCGGATTCCGTCCTTACTACAATTGTGAAGACGAACAGCGTTTCGCGGACACGTTTGAGTTTCGCCAAGGAATTCCGCTGGCCTTAGCGGATCTGCCAGGAGGTAGCCGCATGTTGGGATTGTCTTATCCCGGTGGGATCAGCCGAAAAACGACAGCGATGCTGGCCGAAGTTGACGGCAAGAAAGTCATGGTGTTTGTCGACGTTGTCGCTAATCGTCACGGACTGGAAGTTGCTGCGGGTAGCAGTGCCCCTGACTTGAACGTGTTCGTTGTCGAGAGAGAGGGGCTGGTTTTCTGCGAAGTCACTCCGCTTGAGAAGTCGAAGTTGATCGAATACTTCGAGGTCGTGGAGTAGGCTGAGTGTCGCTGCGGCATCAGGCGGATTTTCGCGGTGCAGTTCGCGCGCCGGTGAAAGTGAGGCAGTGGCTCGGTAACGGTCCTACGTTCCTATTCGAAAAATGTTCTCCGCTTGATTGAATTTTCTGTTCATCTTTTTGTGATGAGACCACAAGTCGGGAAATTCAGTTCCTCTGCAAGTTTGTCTAGGCAATCGGTAAGACGATTTTGAAATCAACGTCACAGTCGTATTACACCAACCAATCTTGCGGAACATCCAAGGCAATAAAAATGAAAAACGTAACGTGGATTTCGAATATCAAAAAGATGATCATCGGAGCTCCCTCACGGCGCTCGCGCAGAAGATTCTCAGCGGGTCCGCTGAGGATCGAATCACTTGAGCCCCGATGCCTCTTGGCTTCGGTTAGCTTCAACGCTGGGGCCGAACTTTTGACATTCCAAGCTGAAGCGGGCGAAGCTGATGTTGTTTCTGTGAGCGCACCTTCGGCCGACACGCTACAGATTCAAGTTGGCGGTGGCGATGAAATCGTTCTCGGTGGTGACGCAGTTGGAAATGCAGGCTTCGAACTCAGCCAAACTACGACAGCAAACGACACATTACAAATTGACGTCACGGCAGCATCGATAACCGAGTTTATTGCTAATCTTGGCGACCTGGACGATGTGTTTACCGCAACGGGCCTCGCCGGAATTGCATCTCTATTTGTTAGCGGCGAAGGTGGAAACGACACAATTAGTGCGTCCGCTTTGACGACGGGGGTGACGCTACTGGGGGGCGGTGGCGGAGATACACTGACCGGAGGGGCCGGCGATGACGTGCTTGCCGGTGGCGGAGGAACCGACGTGATCGACGGTGGTGCTGGTGTCGATACCAATTCATTCCAAGGCATCGGGTTGGGTGTGGTGGCGACGGTCAACGCCGATGGAACGGGAACGGCGGCCTACGGATCGGTTAGCGAAGTCTTCGCTGGCATCGAGAATCTGACAGGATCTGAGAATAATGACGTGCTAGTTGCCACCGGTGCGGCGGCCAATGTTCTGCGCGGTGAGGGAGGCGATGACGTGCTTGCCGGTGGCGGAGGAACCGACGTGATCGACGGTGGTGCTGGTGTCGATACCAATTCATTCGCTGGCATCGGTCTGGGAGTGACAGCAGTTATCAGTGCCGATGGCACAGGAACGGCCACCTACGGAGCAGTCAACGAAACGTTCGTCGGGATTGAGAACCTGACTGGTAGCGACAATGCTGACAACCTGACTGGAAACGACTTGGATAACTTAATTGATGGTGGACTTGGTGACGACATCATTGTTGGTGCTGGCGGCGACGACATATTGTTTGGTGGTTCAGGTGCAGATCAAATCAGTGGCGGCGACGGCAACGATCGCTTGGTGGGTGGTTTTGGAGACGATCAACTCAATGGCGACGCAGGCGATGACTCGTTGGTCGGCAATGGGCAAATCGAGATCACGTTGACCAATCTTGCTAACGCAGATGGAACCTTACTAACGCCGATCGTCGTGGCAACGCAAAACGGAATTTACGATCAGTTTGATGTTGGTAGTGCAGCTTCGGAGAACCTCGAGCGCTTGGCGGAGGACGGGACGGTCGGGCCGCGGATCGCAGCGGCACTTGCAAGTGGTGGCGTAGGACAGGCTCAGGCTACCACTGGCGGGCCAGTCGCTCCCGGAGAAACACGCACGCTTACGTTTTTTGCCGATCCAAGCGATCCGCTGACCCAGTACATCAGTTACGCCTCGATGGTCATTCCAAGCAACGACGCGTTCATTGGAAACGACGATCCAACCCAGTTGGACCTGTTCGATGATGAGGGCGGCTTGATTCGTCGCGTTGGTTCAAACGCATTTATTGTTACCGGCGATAATGTGTATGACGCTGGAACGGAAGTAAACGACGAAATCCCTGAAAACACAGCAGCGCTTGCCCAAGCAGCGCCCAACACGGGCGTGACTGAGGGCGGCGTGATTCGCCAGCACGAAGGATTCCAAGGCTCAGAACGCCTCGGCGGTGCAATTGGAAATGTTCTAGCGGCTCGACCAGGAAGCGACTTTACAGTCGCTGGTTCAGAAGTCTTGCGAATTGAAATTGACTCGGCAGCTCGCGAGACAGGTTTTTCAGTCGAACTGAACAATCAACCTCTGGCGTCGCTGACAACGGATCAGTCTCCAGCCGAATTGGTAGAAGAAGCGGCCAACGATCGTTTGTACTTCAATATTCACACTACCGATTTCGGTGGCGGTGAAATTCGCGGTCAGTTGTTACTGCAATCCGACGTTACTGACAACGGCGTGCGAACGCTGACTCTAGCCGCAGCGCTTGATTCGGGACAGGAGCCGGGTGGAACCTCCGATTCAGACGCAACCGGAAGCGCTACAGTCACGATCGTGGTCGACGGTTCGACAGTAACGTACTCTTCTACGCTTAACGTCGACGGGATCACAGTCAGTGACTTGCTGCCAGTTGCGGGCGTGAGTTCTATTCACTTGCACAACGCACCGGCGGGAAGCAATGGGGCAGTGATCACTGACATCATTCAAGGAGCGGGTGGCGACGTGAATGGCAACTCGGTCAATGCCCTGTTCGACACTGGTGACGGAAACGTCTTCGTAGAAGCCCTCGAATCGGACGATGATCTTCTCAATGGTGGCGATGGAAACGACACGCTCAGCGGCGGCGAAGGAGACGACATTCTCCGCGGTGCGGCTGGTGATGACACGATCTTAGGTGGTGAAGGCAACGATGCACTTAATGGAGGTAGCGGAAACGATACACTTCTCGGTGGCCAAGGAGATGACTTCTTTGTTGGTATTGGCGGGACTGATATCATCGACGGAGGTGCAGGTATTGACACCAACTCGTTCCAAGGAATCGGGGGAAGCGTAACGGCGACGGTTAACGAAGATGGAACAGGAACGGCAAGCTACGGTGCTGTCACCGAATCGTTTGCTGGTATCGAGAATCTGACGGGAAGTGACAACGACGACGTCCTGACAGCTGTAGGGAACGCGGATCATGTCCTACGTGGACTCGGAGGGAATGATCTTCTGACCGGTGGTGGCGGAAACGACTTGTTGTTGGGAAACGACGGCAATGATATTTTGCGAGGAACAGCAGGCGACGATATCGCTGTTGGCGGTAGCGGAAACGATTCCCTTAATGGAGGTGCTGGGAACGACACCCTTCGTGGCGAAGCAGGAGATGACTTTCTTGTGGGTATCGGTGGCACTGATTTGATTGATGGAGGAGCCGGCAACGACATCAATTCCTTCCAAGGGATCGAAGTCGGAGTAACCGCGCGGATCAATGATGCTGGATCGGGGACCGCTCAATACGGCTTGGTGAATGAGATTTTTGTCGGGATCGAAGCTCTCTCTGGCTCGGACAATGACGACATTTTGATCGCTACAGGCGACGTTGGCCGTACTCTACGCGGCCTTGGCGGCGACGACTTGATCGTCGGAGGTGACGGCATCGACATTCTAATCGGCAACGATGGCGATGACACGATTCGCGGTCGAGGTGGAAATGATTTCCTCTTTGGAAACTTCGGTAGTGATACCATTGATGGAGGTAGCGGCGACGATTTCGCGCGCGGTGACCAGGGCGATGACACGATCTCTGGTGGAACCGGCAACGATCGCTTGGCTGGCAGTGAAGGCAACGACACGTTGTTCGGTAACGATGGCTTGGACTTCATCTTCGGCGCCAGCGGCAACGACAGGATCTTTGGTGGTAACGACGACGATGAACTTCGTGGCGGCGACGACGACGATCTAGTTGTTGGCGGAGCTGGTTTTGACGCCTTGTTCGGAGGAGCAGGCACAGATCAAGAAATTCAGTAAGGAAACACACCTCGGAGGGTGTGTGAGCGAGGCTGGCTGGAGTGGTTGATAGGG
>CALKXO010000522.1 GCA_938003615.1 uncultured Pirellulaceae bacterium
GTTCCGCTTTTGAAGTCGTTGACGATCCTCACGCAGCAAACCAAGGTCCCGGCCCTTAAAACGGCACTCGATGATGTAATTCGACGCGTCGAAGACGGTGAAAATTTGTCGGAGGCATTCGCTCGCCATCCAAAAATTTTCAGCGACATGGCGATCAACATGTCGCGCGCCGGATCGGAAGGCGGATTCCTTGAAGATGCCCTTTCGCGCGTCGCAGCATTCACCGAACAACAGTCGGAACTCAGGTCTCGTACGATCGGAGCGATGATCTACCCCGCTGTCTTGATGAGCATGGGTAGCGTGATCGTCACCGTGTTATTGGTGTATTTCGTGCCGCAATTCGAGTCCATGTTTTCGACCTTACGCGCAAAAGGCGATTTGCCTTGGATCACCGAAATGCTGTTGGCATTCAGTCAGAAAATTCAGGTTTGGGGCATCCCGTTCTTCATCCTCATGCTGATCGTGTGTGTGATCATAAAATATCAGTTGAACACCGAAGCCGGAAAACGGTGGTTGGATCAGGTGAAGATCAAAATACCGTTGCTTGGTGGGATCTTTCTTTCACTGGCGGTCGCTCGATTTTGTCGAGTCCTAGGCACGTTGCTGAAAAACGGCGTACCTATTTTAAAGGCACTCGAGATCAGTCGTGATGCGGCTGGCAATCGTGTGCTATCGGAAGCGATTGCCAAGGCCTCGGAGAATATCACGGCGGGAGAATCGTTGTCGGTGCCACTAAAAAAGTCCGGTCATTTCCCTTACAACGTGACTGAAATGATCAGTGTCGCCGAAGAGTCCAATTCGTTAGATTCGGTGTTAGTGAATATTTCCGTGGGGTTGGAAAAGCAGACGATTCGACGACTCGACCTGATGGTAAAATTGATCGAACCCCTCATGCTGATGGTCATGGCAGGCATTGTCTTGGTCGTTGTGGTGGCTTTATTGCTGCCAATTATGAAAATGGGAAGTGCGATGGGCTAGTTACGTGATGCTCAAGAAATATGAAACAAGAACGAATGCGAGTTGCCGAGACTCGTAACTAAATATCAGGAGAAGAAGAGATGCGTTTTACAGAAACGAAATTTGCCAAAGGTAACCGGATGCAACCGAACCGACGCATGAGAAACCGGCGTCGTCAAGGTTTCACTTTGCTTGAACTGCTGTTGGTGATGGCGATTTTGGTCATCCTCGCATCGCTGTCGACCGTTGCGGTCTTGAGCATGCAGTCTAACAGTCAGAACAAAGCGGCATTTGCGGAAATCAACACGCTCAAGACACAGTGCATCAACTACAAGCTATCGACGTTGTCGTTCCCGAAAAAGCTAGAGGATCTGATCGTCCTGCCAGCGGGCATGAATCAATCAAGCTGGGGTGGCCCATACTTGACGGGGAAGAGCATTCCCAAAGACCCTTGGCAAAACCCATACAAGTACTCAGCCAAAGATGCCACCGATGAAGTGTTCGTCACTTCTGCGGGAAAAGATGGTCAGCACGGTACCGCTGACGATATCCCCGGTGAACAAGGCTAGAAAAACGAGTAGACTCTCTGAGCGCCACCAGCGGAAGTTAAGTCGGCCTCCAGTCTGAACCGCGCTCTTAAAGCAATTACCATCGCAACCTTACGAGATCACATGTTGCTTCTCCAAAAAACAAATCAACCTCGTAACGGTCCGCGCAAAGCGTTTACGCTGATTGAGTTGATCTTGGTGATGGGGATTATTGTGATGATCGCTTCTTTGGCGGTTCCGATGGTCACACGCTCGCTAGGCCGGCAGTCGCTGAAACAGGGGGCAGACCGGGTACGGGTGGCGATGGGCAAAGCGCGTGTTGATGCGATCAAGACCGGCGATGTCCAGTCGCTGTTCTTCCTTCCCGAGGGCAACTGGTTTAATGTGGCACAATTCTCGCAACTTTCGCAGCAAGCGGGAATTGCATCCCGTGAACAGTCGTTGTTGAACAATCGCATCTACTCGGGGTATGAGGACAACGTTTTGCCCAAAGGCATCCGCTTTGCCGCTGGATCAGTGGAGGTAGATTCGCGCTCAGCGCAGACGCTGGGTGATGTCAAAGTTGACAGCGATTCGATCCAGCCGATTTTGTTTTATCCCGACGGAACGGCTCAGGACGCGACTGTCTACCTTCAGGACGATCGTTTAAATCGCGTCGCGGTCGTCCTCCGTGGACTGACGGGTTCAGCGCGTACTGTCAGGGTTGATCAATAGGAATATTCTGACGTACATCATGTTAAAAAACGAATTTAACAATTCGAAACTTTGCGTCCGGCGCGGGCGATCTCGTAAAGAGGGACTGAGTCTGTTGGAGGTGATTTTAGCGATCGCGATCCTTGGAACCTCCATGGCCATCATCGGCCAAGTTTTCTTCGCGGGGTACCGAAGCGCTGTCAAGGCACGTGACTTAAGTGATGCCACAATTCTTTGCGATTCGGTGATGGCGGAACTTGCCGCGGGATCGATCGATTTTGAATCGACGTCGGGTGCCACAATTCCAAACATACCCGGTTGGGAGTACTCGGTTAATACCGTCCAATCAGATGTGTCTGGATTGTTACTGACCACAGTTGCCGTCAACCGGCAAAGCTCAAATGTTGTCTCGATGTCCATTGTGCGTATGTTGCCAGACCCGGACTACGTTCCGGAGGAGCAACAATGAGCAAACTAGAAATGAAGGCCAATTCACAACGGGCTGGCTATACGTTGTTGGAGTTGCTGCTGGCGTTAGCATTGACGGTCGTTATCGTCAGCCTGATTGCGACCGCGATTCACACTAATGGCTTAACCTTGACCCGAGTTCAAGCGAGTATCGAACGCAAGCAAGCAGCGCGTGGCATCCTCGGCATGATGCAAAATGACCTACGCGCTGGCATTCAGTACAAGGCAAATGAGTATGCCGGCTTGCAAGATCTTTTCCAGTCCATCCAATTGGCAAGTGGCCAGTCGTTGGCGAGCCAAGACTTAGAACAAATTGCTGGCCAACTTGAAGGCGGTGAAACCGCCAGCAATGACAGCGGTACAGAATTCCAAGAAGAGATTGAAGAACCGGAAGTTGAAGGCGCGCCCGTGTTCATCGGCGAAAGTAATTTCGTCAGCATCGACATCAGTCGTTTGCCACGTATCGACCAGTATCACCCCTCCATTGTTAGCGAGCAGGAACGTTCGAACACGTTAGCCGATGTGAAGACGGTTTCCTATTTCGTTTCCGAAGCCGATGGGCCAAATCAACGGCAAAGTACAACCTTAAATCAGCTCGCTCAGGGCCAGACGCCTATTGCAGGTGGGTTGTTTCGCCGTCAAGTTGACCGTTCGGTCGCATCGTTTGCTGGGCTGGAAAGCACTGGCGAACCGGACCTCTATTCGGAACTGGTGGCTCAAGAGGTTGTCGAAATTTCGTTTCGCTATTTCGATGGCTCCGACTGGTCTACCGCTTGGGACTCAGAGGATAAAGGTGGGTTCCCGTTGGCCGTTGAGGTGTACATTCTGATTGATCCGGCGCGGGCTGGAAGTATCGGAACGGGCGTAGCGAACACGACCAATCGCGAAGACCTAGAGACCTACCGGACTGTTGTTCATATTCCTGCGGCAGAGATCGTCGAGCAGGAGGATGACGATGGCTAATCCGAATACGCGCGGGTTCCTCGAAGCCAATCGGGCAAGAGGTTTGAGAAAGTTCTCTTTATCTGTCCAAAGTCTTGCGACTTCGGCTACGTGCCGCCGCAATCATCGACAACGTCAAAGCGGCGTCATTCTGTTGATCGTCTTGGTGACGGTCGTCGTCATGACACTCGCTGCGTTGACGTTTATGTCTTTGATGCAGGTTGAAGAGCAAGCCTCGCGCGTGCTGGCGCGACGTGTGCAGTCAAAATACCTCGCCGATTCAGGGGTCGACTACACGCGCTTGTTTCTCTCGGCCGCTCAACAGGACATTCATGAAAAAGGCGGCCTCTGGGACAATCCCGATCAGTTCCAAGCGATTCCTGCCGCGATCGACTTGAACAATCTTGAAATGACGGGGCGATTTTCGGTCGTTTCGCCATCGATGAACGATGACGGTATTCCTGAAGGTTACCGGTTTGGATTGGTCGATGAATCCAGCAAAATCAATCTCAATTCGTTGCCCTATTTTGACAATTGGACTCCGGGAAGCGCGCGTCAAATTCTGATGTCGCTTCCGGATATGACCGAAGAAATCGCCGATTCAATTTTGGACTGGGTCGATGAAGATGACGAGGAACGTGAGTTTGGAACCGAAAGCGGTTACTACAGAGGCCTTGCTCCTGCGTATGCACCCAAGAACGGCCCGCTAGATAGT
>CALKXO010000523.1 GCA_938003615.1 uncultured Pirellulaceae bacterium
CGCATTCGACATATTTTGGAACCGAAACGGGTTGCAAGTTATGGCGCGCGGCAATTTCGTTCATCCATGGCGCTGGGCGATTTGTATACTTCATTTCCAGAACGACTCCTTCAATTCCGGTGAGTTCGGAATTTGGCGGAACGGTCAGCCCCGAACCGGGCACATAAACGCTGCCTCGCACATTCCGGTCAAAGGTGACTCGGTACTGATTGCCGCCGGCACCTTCCCAAGCTTCACGCTGATAGTCGACAAATACCTTTCCAACGGCGGCCAACTGGTCTCGCAGCCGACAGAAGCTATCCAGCCCCTCACGTTGAGCAGCTCCGTCTTCCAGCAACATTGCAGGAGAAGGCCCGTGTCCTTTTAATAGGTCGAGCGCCGCATCGCGACTTACTTTGGCGCGTTGCTTTTGAACAATGACAGTGACGCGCCGCTTCACTTCCAGGAACACAGGCGATTCGGGCAAACTGTCGTAGAATCTCATGCGAAGTTTAAAACGGTTTTTGTTACCGCAAAGCGTCTCGTTGTAGCACTGGCTGTCGCGCGAGTCCAAGTAAAGGCTTTGCACTCGATAGCTATTATCACCACCGGCCCCCGCGTTAATATCCGGGCGTAAGTAGGTCCGGATTTCACTCCGAACAGCGTCGGCTTGTGACTCCGAAACCAAATACTTCAACTCGTGACGACTAACCTGAAACGATTTCATGGATGCTTGATGAGAATTTTCGTGACAACTAACTAACGAGAAACCAAGGGGAGATTCTACAAAGATGATGGACCACTATGGTAAATCTATGACCTCGCGGCCGTCTCGTGAACAAAGTGACAAGATTGTCTCTTTGGCCGTGTCTGCCGCAACGAAGTGCACCGAACCGTCTGCGCGAAGGCCGTTTGCCCCGCCGTAATGTTCAGAGAAAATTAATTCGTCGTTCCAAGATCGTTTGGCATCCTGCGAGTTAACCCGTTTGTTGATGTGGCTGATGTTCTTGCCAGAAATCCAAGCTCCGTTTGGATCGTTGTCCTCTTTCTCGGTACCTCGGCCAGTGCATTCGGTAACCATCATCGTGTTGGATGATCCGTCGATAATTTTTGCAAACGTAACAGCCGGTGGCTCCAGCACACGTGCCTCATTGATCAACCCTTTGGTTCCGATCAGGACGCCATGCTGTTTTTCGTAGTCGTCACCTGTCACCGGATTGGTCTGAGATGATTTGGGGCCCGCGATTCCCAAGTAGTCCGTGCAACCAAGATCCACTCCTCGCACGTCGCCATAATCGAGTATGACGCCTTCGATGCGTGCCCCATCTTCTTGAGCAGTACTTGGGCAAAGATAAGCCGGTATGATTTCGCCGGCGGCTTGTAAGTTAACAGCACTCAGATAGGGACGTTCGAAATCAATTGCGTTGTAAATGTTATTGGCTTCGATGTGTGGCAGTATCAATGCCATCCAACTGTAATCCAAACGGTTGGGCTGGCCTTCTAAGGCCGTCCATCGTTGACCTGGGGGGAATTGACCAAATGCTGATTCATAATTGAGGACAGCCAAACCAATTTGCTTCAGGTTGTTCTGGCATGCGGTCCGTCGTGCCGCGGCGCGAACCTGCTGAACCGCCGGCAGCAGCATGCCGATCAGTATTCCGATAATGGCAATCACCACCAACAACTCGACAAGCGTAAAGCCAACCCGGGTTCTTATTTTGGTTGAGCTTAATGAATCTGTTGGCGGGAAAGGTTTCATCGGAATCTCTATTTGATAAGAGGTGCGTCAGTGGATCAATGGAAACAATGGGAGTGAAGAGCGAGGAAGGGCTTACCCGAACCGGCAATGGTCTGCGTTTCCTGACGCATTCCATTTGGCATTTGAGCAATCACCCCGATATCGTTGAAGAATCGTAGCGACGGCATATCAAATATTAGGCAAGCTTAATATTATAGCCAGACCGATCGCCAACCAACCTCAGATTAGCTTTAAAGGGCCAGATTCCTACGATATGTCGCACTCCTGCACACACAACTGACGGTTTTCCGGCCTTGGAGTGGTTGGCAGGGCAAGCGAACAAAGGAAAGCACAAAGCGAACAGCGAGGAAGCGAAGCCCCATGATGCCGGCCAATTGAACAGTAGCCCAACTGTAAAAACGCGGCGCCCCGTAGAAATGGCAGCCCGTTTCGCAATCCAACGCAAACAGAACCAAGTGGTTTGTCAAAAGTAGAATGAGCAGTTGCGCGCGGTGGGTTTCGCGCAGTCGATTTCTCCAGAAATCCTTGGCTAATCAGGAATTCTGGCGAATCCCACTATGTGTCAACTCAGCTCTGAGAAAGACCGCTAGGTAGATGGATATAGATTCGTCGATAGATAACGCTCGCCCAGATCTGGCAGAATCACGACGACGCGTTTACCAGCATTCTCCGGCCGTCGCGCGACTGCGATCGCAGCCGATGCGGCAGCACCACAGCTGATCCCACAAAACAGCCCTTCTTTTGTTGAAAGCTCACGAGCCATTTCAACGCACTGTTGGTCGGTGACTTGAAAGACCTCGTCGATCACATCAACATTCAGGATGTCTGGAATAAAGCCGGCACCGATTCCCTGAACTGCATGCTTGCCGGGCTGCAAAGGTTGGTCATTGCGACGCTGAGTGATAACAGGGCTGTTGAAAGGTTCGACAGCGATCGATTTCAAATCGGGGTTCTTTTCCTTTAACACTTCGCTACACCCGGTGATCGTTCCTCCGGTTCCTACGCCGGCAACAAAGATATCGACTTTGCCACCGGTGTCCTCCCAAATCTCCAGCGCGGTTGTTTCTCGGTGGATTTGTGGGTTCGCGGGATTCTTGAATTGCTGCGGCATAAAGTAGTTGCCGCCGGATTGTGAAATTTCAGTTGCCTTTCGAATTGCTCCGGGCATTCCCTCGGCACCCGGCGTTAAGATCAGTTCCGCACCCAACGCCGACAACAAACGACGACGCTCCATCGACATGCTGTCAGGCATCGTGACTTGCAAACGATACCCCCTAGCGGCGCAGACATAGGCCAGCGCGATACCAGTATTGCCGCTGGTCGGCTCGATCACGATGGTGTCTTCATTGATTAACCCATCGCGTTCTGCCGCATCGATCATGGCCCGACCAATTCGGTCTTTGACACTCCACAAGGGATTCATATTCTCGACCTTGGCAACGACTTCGGCGACGCAACCTTCGGTCACCCTACGTAAACGCACCATCGGTGTGCGCCCGATGCATTGAGTAATGTCGTCGTGAATGCCGGGTGAAGTGTTTTTGCTCATGGTAGATCTTTTTTGAAGAATCCTGATGGCAACACCAAAGCTATTGGTATCGCGCAGGAAACGGGACAACGAATAAAGAACGGGGATTGTATCATTAATGCAAAAATGCGGGCAACTTCATTTTGCCAGCCGTCCATCTTGGGACAATCCAGTGAATTGGGCGACTTTTTAAATCGTAGCTCGATAGTCACCAATCCACTGCTCATAATACAGAACCAACAATTGACCGGTTTTGGGTTTGTTCAACCTCGATTCTACATGATGAGCCCAATAGGTGACCTTATCGCAGGATGCTGCTTGCCGGTCAAAAGTAGGCTCTCGAATAAACTGGCTAAAACTCATCTCGCGCACTTTCGGGTCATGACCGCGGCGAAACTCATACAGCGAGGCCAGCACGTCGAGCCCATTTCGGACGACGTAGATTCGTTTCGACTAGCTGAACCCCTCTTCGACAAACGTGACTTCCTCCGGCTGAAAATGCTCCGAGACGTTGGGCAAATAGTGAACTTTGATTACACGTGGATGATCTGAAATGGCCTGCCGAAA
>CALKXO010000524.1 GCA_938003615.1 uncultured Pirellulaceae bacterium
CCAACAGTAGCGATCCAGTCAACTCGGATCTTCAGGCTGCTCTTACAGCGGCATTCGGCGACGAAGCGATGAACTGGGACGAAGAAGACAGTTCAGCTCAAGATTCTTCGACGCTACCGCTTTCTGACAGCGTCTCTGACGATGCCGCCGACATGGCAGCATTGGCCACCATGTTGGCCGACGCCAACTCGTCGGACGATCCGGGTGCCGCATTGGATGACCTGCTCAAGAAGGTTTCTTCTGCGATCGACGAAGGCAATCTCCCAGATGCTGCATCAGACGACAACAACGTCGAGCAGCAAGATGAATCACGACAGGAAACGGGTGTACGTCACGTCGTTTTCGAAATTGGCGATCGTCAGTTCGGCCTCCCACTTACGGGTGTGCTGGAGATCGATCGATGTGGCAAGGTCACATCACTTCCCCGAACGCCAAACTGGCTTCGTGGTGTGACAAACTTGCGCGGTCAGATTCTATCGGTTACGGATTTCCGCAACCTCTTGAATCTGCAGACTGACCGCACTGCGGTCGGTGAAAAAATCATTGTGGTCCATAGCAAACGCCATACTTCGAGTACGGCATTGGTTGTTGATCGCGTGCTGGGAATTCGACACCTCAATAGTGAGCGAGGTACGATCTCAGGCTTATCAGATCGGGTTGCCAACTTTTCTGATGGCATCTCGGTTACCGATCAGGCGACGACTGTCTTGATCGACCCCGACTTGTTACTTGGCTGTGCGGAATTGACCGCGTTTGCAACCAAGTAACAAATCATCGGAGACGTTCGAGATACGACGCGTGTCGCTAATTTATTAAAACGAATGTCCTTGTTTTCGGTTGACGTTGTCGTCCAAAAACGCTCCGTCAAAAAAAAATCACCCCTTAAAAAATGAATTCAGAGGAAAACAAAATGGCTTTGCAAGACTTAAAAGCAAAAATCCCTGGCTACAACTGGGTATCCAGCAAAATCCGAAACAAACTGCTCGTCCTGCTGGCGGTTGTTGCTCTGTTGCCTATGTTCCTGCTGGGTTTGTCGATGTACAACTCAGCATCCAACGGTATTGAGGATCAGGCTTTCGCTCAGTTGACTGCGATTCGTACCGTTAAGGCGAAGCAGATTGAAGATTACTTTGGTCAAATTGACAAGCAGATTCAAACGTTCAGCGAGAACCTTTCTGTTGTTGAAGCGATGAAAGAATTTCCCGCTGCACTTGCTGCAGCTCGTTCTGAAGTTCAGGTTGACGAAGACCAGATGAAGAGCATGAAAGAAAACTTGCTTGGTTACTACCAGAATGAATTCGGCCGAGTTTACAAAGAGAAGACAAATTCAAATCCAAATCTGAAAGCTCAGATCGCTCCCCTAGATGATGATTCGATCTACCTTCAGTACCAATACATTTCCAGCAACCCAAATCCACTGGGATCTAAGGAAACGCTTGATGCTGCTCAGGATGGCACAACTTACAGTAAGCTGCACGCCACCTACCACCCAATGGTTCGTAACTACCTGAACCAGTTTGGTTACTACGATATTTTCTTGTGCGATCTTGAGAGTGGCGACATCGTCTACTCGGTTTTTAAGGAAATGGATTACACCACCTCTCTGAAAGACGGTCCTTACAGCAAGACTAACTTCGCGACTGCGTTCAGACTGGCCGCTGCAGCGACCTCGCCTGAGCAAACGTTTCTAGTTGACTACGAAACTTACACACCTTCTTACGAAGATCCTGCTTCATTCATTTCGTCACCTATTTATGACGGTAGCAAAAAGATCGGCGTTGCGATTTTCCAGATGCCTATCGATAAGATCTCCGGTATTCTTGACGAACGTACTGGTCTGGGCAACACGGGTGAAACTTACGCGGTTGGCCCTGATAACCTGATGCGTAACGACTCGCGATTTATTCAAGACACCGTGGACGGTAAGCCGGGATTGATTACGGATGGTTACATTACCAGACAAACTACCATTATCAATCCGGAACTGCCTATTACCACCCAAGCGTCACTCGACGCTCAAGCCGGCAACGACAGTACTGCGTTTATCACTGACTATCGCGGCGCTGAAGTTCTAAGTTCTTGGGCTCCGATTACCGTATTCAAGGGTTCTGGCGATACACCGCCGATTAAGTGGGCTTTGATGTCTGAGATTGACAAGGTCGAAGTCTACGCTCCTCTGACAGTCTACGATATTTTCGCCGGTTCTTGGTGGATTATCTTCCCTGCTATTGCTGGCGTTGTGGTTGTATGGCTTGCTGCGAAAAAGATTACTCGCCAAGCGAACTCGATTAACGACATGCTTGGAAGCATTGGTATTGGTATGTTCGATTCTCGTGCGGAAAAGATCACCAACGACGAACTTGGTGACGTGGCCGTATCGTTGAACGCTATGTGTGATACGACTCTGTCTCTTATTCAGTCTAACGATGAACGTGAAGAAATTCAGAACTCGATTGAAAGTCTTATCGGCCAGATGGAAAACATCGCGGCGGGTGACCTAACGATTGACGCTGAAGTGAAGGACGACATTACAGGCTCGATTGCTGGTACGGTTAACAGTATGACCGATCAGCTTAAGGCACTTGTTTCTCGTGTGCAGGTGGCGACCAATCAGGTGACCACATCTGCGGGTACGATTGCCGATGTATCTAGCCAGCTGTCTAAAGACACCGATGCTCAGGCGACTGAGATTGGAACTGCTTCGGAGCGTGTTCTTTCCATTACGGAGAAGATTCAGCTCGTGGCGGAACAATCCGAAGGTTCAGCGACGGTTGCGAAGCAAGCTCGTGAAACTGCGACACGGGGTCTCGAAGCGGTGTCCAATACGGTTGAAGGTATGGATCGTATTCGTGATCAGGTACAGGCCACCTCGAAGAGGATTAAGCGTCTGGGTGAATCTTCTCAGGAGATTGGTGAGATCGTTCAGCTGATTTCGGATATTGCCGATCGAACATCGATTCTTGCTCTTAACGCTTCGATTCAGGCGGCGATGGCCGGTGACGCTGGACAGGGTTTTGCGGTGGTTGCGGAAGAAGTTGAGCGTCTTGCTGAACGATCTACTGATGCGACAAAGCAGATCTCGACGCTGATTAAGGCGATTCAGACGGAAACCTCTGAAGCGATCTCGGATATGGAAGAGTCGACCCGTGAGGTTGTCGAGGGTTCCGAACTAGCCTCTCAGGCTGGTCAAACTCTGAACGAGATTGATACGGTTTCCCAGCAGCTGGAATACTTGATTACAGAGGTATCTGCTTCTGCGACCGAGCAGGCAAACGCTGCGACAGAAATTGCGTCTACGATGACTCGAATTTCTGAAACCACAAAGAAGTCGGCTGAGAAGTCTCGTTCTGCGACGCAGTCCGTGGGTCAGCTATCTGGTCTTGCGGTTCAGCTTCGTGAATCTGTGGCCCAGTTTAAAGTGGGTGACGTTACTCCAGAAGAAGCCGCTGTTCTCTCTGAGATCAACGAGATGGCTGACGGAGTTTCAAACTCTGCTGAAACCAGCCAAGAAAAATCCGCAGCGACTAACGAGTAAATTTCAACAGGGGCGGCCCTAGAAACCGGGCCGCTACGTTGAGAGCTTTTCACATCCAATTCCAAATGGAATTTGGCGCTGAAGATTATCGAACCCGCGCTGACAGGACCTCAAATTCTGTCAGCGCCGTTCGGGCGATCTTCGCCGGAGCTCAAGCCAACGCTTAAGCCACGGTTGCTCCCCTAATCAAGAGATCACCTTCCCCAATTAAAACACCCAAGTCAACGGTTTGACAGGAATAAGCATGTCTGAACAAAACAGTATCGATCTTCAGGAAGTCATCGAACAACTAAACGCCGGCGGCAATATGTCTCCCGAATTGGTTGAAATCTTCAGTGAAGAAGCTGAAGAGCACATGCGGACCATCTACGATGGATTGGACAAACTCCGAGACAATGGAGATGACAAAAGTGCTCTGGGCGATGTCCGTCGCGCGGCACATACACTCAAAGGTGCCGCCGGTGCTGTTGGCTCGCAAGCCATCACACGACTGTCACACCGCATGGAAGACCTGCTAGATCTCCTCGCCGAGAATCAGCAGTCACCAAGCCAATCGCAGATCATGCTGCTCTTGGCGACCGCCGATCAACTCGAAGACATCACTTCGGGTAAGATCGACATCGATTCCACTGCTGCGACCTTGGTAGAGCTCTATCAGAAGTATCATACTGAAGTCCAAGGGATGTCCGCCGACGAAACAGTCAGCGCCGACAACGCAGTCAACACCCTCGCCGAAACAAACGACTCGGCGGACGAACTTGCCGCTGAAGAATTGGTATCCGAAGTGGCTGGCGACACCGCACCTGCCGTCGCAGCAACCTCCATCAACGAAGAAGAAGTCGTCGCACAGCTTCGCGCCAGCGGGAACATCGATCCTGAACTGTTTGACATCTTCAGTGAAGAAGCTGAAGATCACATGCGGACCATCTACGACGGTCTAGACCGTTTGCGGGTCGACAGCAACGACACAGCGGCACTTGGTGATATTCGCCGCGCCTCCCACACGCTCAAAGGTGCCGCTGGTGCCGTCGGTTTCGAAGCCGTCACCCGCCTTTCGCATCGCATGGAAGATCTACTGGACCTGTTGGCTGAAAGAGAGCTGACCGCCAACGAACAACAGCTTGAGCTGCTGCTCACGACTGCGGACCAACTTCAAGATCTCACAACAACCGATGTCGATTTCGACCGCGCGACCACCGCGCTGGTTGAAATCTATACTTCTTACGAAAACGAGATGGTGGCGCTAGGCGTAGCGACCGCTCAACCTGCCGTCGAAACAGCAGATGCGGCACCAGTGGAAGCCGTCATCGAAGAAGTTGCGGCACCGACACAGCCCCCTGCACCTGCGGCCCCAAAAGCAGAAGACCAAGCGGTCGCCAAACCTGCTGCGGTCACCGCAACAAAAGAGGCGACGCAATACCTACGCGTTCCAATTGAACGTCTGGACAACCTCGTGGCTTTGGTGGGTGAGATGATTGTTAATCGTTCCACCTTTCACCAGCGTCTCGCCGATCTCGAAGATCGTATCGAAGACATGACAACCGCTTTATCTCGTTTCCGTAACGTCGCCCATGACGTGGAAACTCGATACAGTGTCGAAGCGCTGAAAAGTGGTACCCGTGACGCCGCAGGCGGCCATCGTGGAGCACATGTCAGCCGAGTATTGTCGGGTAATAGCGAGCGTTCTCAGGAACTTGATTCACTTGAGTTTGATCGCTATACCGAATTTCACTTGCTGGCTCGTACGCTATCCGAAGCCACCAATGACGTTTCGGTTATCACCAGTGAATTCCGCAACTTGCATGGCGACTTCGACTCACTGCTCGGACGCCAGCAGCGACTCAACCGCGATGCTCAGGACAGCCTGATGCACATCCGCATGGTTCCGGTCAGCAACATTGCCAACCGCTTGGACAGAACCGTCCGTAGCGTATCAAACAAACTTGGCAAGAAAGTTGATCTGATCATCGAAGGAGAGGGCACCGAACTTGACAAGACCGTGCTCGAAGAGATCACTGATCCACTGTTGCACTTGATCCGAAACGGTCTAGACCACGGCATCGAAACGCCCGAGTCACGCCGCAAGGCAGGTAAGCCCGAGCGTTCTGTGTTGCGAGTCGAGGCTCTGAATCAGGGCACGCAAGTTACCATTCGTGTTAGCGACGACGGCAACGGCTTGAACATGGAGAAGATCCGCAAGAAAGCCATCGAACGTGGCATGATTACCGAAGACCAAACCCTCACCAAAGAAGAGATGCACTCGCTGATCTTCCTGCCTGGCTTCAGCACGGCAGCATCATTGACCGATGTTTCTGGTCGTGGTGTTGGAATGGACGTCGTCCGCGATGCGGTTCAGCGACTCAAAGGAACCATTTCCGTCGACAGTGTTCAGGGCGAGGGATCGACATTTACGATTCACCTGCCGACCTCACTGGCGGTTTCGCGTGCTCTACTGATCGAATCATGTGGCAACACATTCGCGATCCCGATGCAGGCAGTTCAAAAAATTCTACGACTGGATCCGAAAACGGTCAGCTTCGTTGGCGAACAGCCAATCGTTAACCTTGGTGACAGGACTCAGACCATCGCCGACATGGGCATTCACCAAAACCTACGCGCCAACTCAGAGAGCTTTTTCGAAGAAGCACGTCCGATGCTGCTGATTCGCGAAGGTGATGATGAAATTGCGATTACGGTCGACGAAGTCTTCGGTGGTCAGGATATCGTGGTGAAAACTCTGGGCGACCATTTGGTCAACGTGCCAGGCCTGATTGGTGCAACCGTTGCTGGTGACGGTACGGTCATTCCAATTCTTGATCCGGCTGAGCTAGTTGGACAGAAAAAGACGCAAGCCGCTTCAAGAACGTTCTCCGAAAGCGTTGAACGCGTGTCTGCCGACCGACGTAAGACCGCGATGGTCATCGACGATTCGATTTCTGTTCGTCGCGTGACGACCAACCTGCTTCGCTCTGCGGGCTGGGATGTGATTGTCGCCAAAGACGGCGTCGACGCACTTGAACAACTGACGGCAGCCGACACACCGCCTGAAGTCTTCCTATGCGACATGGAAATGCCTCGCATGGACGGTATCGAGCTGATTGGTCAGATTCGAAAAATGCCAGAATTCGTAAATACGCCTGTGGTTATGGTGACCTCACGTGCCGGTGAAAAGCACCGGAAGATGGCCGCTGAAGCAGGAGCCAACGAACACGTGGTCAAACCGTTTAACGATGAACAGTTGATCGCCCTGATCACCGGAATGGTTAATACGGCTCGTGAAACAGTCCAAGCCTAAGCCGTTCCAGCCGTTCCAAGAAGTTTTGCTTACCGCAATTAGCCCCAAGCCATTCCCCCTCGAAACAAAATGACAACACTAACCTCCAACGCAACGACTTCTGCTCAAGTCGCCGTGCCCCATCAGGGCCAAAAACAGGTTTCCACTTGTGTTTCAGGTGGGTTTAGCTTTTCTCTGCCAACAGAATATCTGGCCGGCGTGTACCAAATTCCGCGCGAGCAAATGTCTGACGACCTTGAAATCGTCGACACGCCCGAAGGCAAGATGCCTGTTGTTTCAGCAGCAAAATTGTTCGCCGACGAATTAGGATTTGAGCTTCAAGCCTCCGGAAACGAACGTGACTTGATCGCAATTCGCGCCGGCGGAACCACTGTCGCCCTAAAAGTGGACGATATCTCTCGACCGGTAACGCTGGCCGAGAACGGCTGGCACAGCCTTCCGCGCGTCGCGCGTCCCAATGACAAACGCGGCATCATTCCAGCCATCGCGATGGTCAACCCCGGTGCCGACGCCCCCAACGATGCCCTTTCCTTGGTTATGAACCCTTTGACCGCGTTAGGAATTGAATCACACCAAGCCGCCGAATCAACCATCACGCCCCTGCAAACAGCCAAGGAGCCTCTTCTACCGCAGCGACGTGGAAGTGGCCAACTCCTAGCATTTGTTCCAGAAGACGTACCACGCCAAGACTTAAACTTCGTCTTTTGCCTGCCACTGGCGGCGGTTGCTGAAGTCGTCACTGCGAGCGACGTTTTTCGCTCTCCCTTAAGCACTGAAGTGTTTGATGGATTTATGATTTGGCGTAACCTTCCGATTCCCGTGGTCAACCTCGGGGCGTGTTTTGGTTTAAACGAAGCTCGGGCCGAAAAGAGAGATCGTAACCGAGGTCGTCGTCTAGTAATCGCTCGCGCCAGTGGACACAACTACATTGCTTTCTACACCCAAACGCAAATGCACTCGATGAAGACGCCAACATCGTCTCCCGTCGACTTTCCATCTCTCACCGACAAACCACTGCTTGGTTCGTTTAAAACTGAGTTCGGTTCGATGGTCATTCCAGATCTCGATCGAATTCTCAATTGCGACTTCTAGGCGAGCTGGAAGTCAAATTCGCATTACGGCTAAACGGCTTCGCAAAACTCTGACACTAACCAATAAATCGTCGAAACTCTTTTGCGGAATCTTTGATCGCAAGGTGAAGTTTCTCGATCAGTGGGCCAACCTGTTTCGAGTCCGCTTTTCGATTTTCTCCGGCATTCTCTAGCTCCCCGGCAATCTTGGCCACGTTATAAGCACCCAAATGCCCGGCGGCTCCCTTTAGTGAATGAGCGCTCAAACGCAATTGCGCGCTATCGCCTGCTTCAATCGCCGCGTTTACTTTGGCAAGCATGGAAGATTGCTCAGACAAAAAGACGCCAATCAAATCCTTCAATAACTCCTGATCGCCGCCTACCGTCTCAAACGCATGCTGCCAGTTCACAGCCGTTTGGCTAGTCTGAATCTGCTCTGGCCGTTCACCGGTTCGACGGCGCGTTCCAGTTTGGTGGCTGATCGCGTCACGCAGCTTCCCGATCCGAATCGGTTTGGAAATATACTCATCCATGCCGGCCGCCAAACAGCGCTCGCGGTCCACGGCACCGGCATGAGCCGTCAATGCGATAATGGGCGCGTGTGTTCCATTGACCCGTTCAGAATCTCGTATCTTGCGCGTCGCCTCAAGCCCACCCATCACTGGCATCTGTAGATCCATCAATACAACGTCAAAAGGTTCGGCCAAAAAGTACTCAACAGCCTGTTGACCATCCGAAGCAACCGTAACTTCATGGCCTTCTTTTTCCAAGAGGGCGATGGCAAGCTTCTGGTTAATCAGATTGTCTTCGGCCAGCAGCACCCTCAATTGCTTCGCCTGAGCGAATTGAACTCCCGTATCCGTTTCGGATTCGCTCAAATGTGGGCCTCCGTGGGATTTATCAGGCGCAACAGTCGTTTGCTGCCCTGTACGCCCCAGCGCATTGAGTAATGCGATTTTTAAGTTCTCGCCGTTGATCGGATGATCGACTTGAAACTCAACAAGTCCAATCCCGGCGGGCCGGCCCGACTCTGGAACCAGCTGGACCATCACACTCTTATTAAGCGACTCCAAGATCATTTTTTCATGAAGTTGATTGGCAGTTCCATCAGACAACACCATGTCGGCCAAGACCACGTTGAAATGTTCGCCCGCCGCAACATAGCCCTTGAGTTTTTTGACCGCACCCTTGATGGATTGAGTCGACGTATTCTTAATTCCAATGTCGTCCAACAGATCGACGACCGTTGATCGTCTCACCTCATCCTCAATCACAACCAAGGCGCGATACTGTCTCAGATTCCCCGTCCTACTCTCTCTAACTTTGGTCACAGCTTCAGCAGTACCGGATTCTGCACGTCCGAATCCTCCTACAAATTCAAAACAACTCCCAACGCCTACCCGACTCGTGACCGTGATGGATCCTCCCATCAACTCGATTAGTTTTTGCGAGATGGCAAGTCCCAGACCGGTGCCGCCGTACTGCCGAGTAATGGAGGTGTCCGCTTGTTCAAACTCTTGGAAGATGACATCAAATTTTTCTGGGTCGATTCCGACCCCCGTGTCACTCACTTGAAATCGAACAGAAACATTTTCGTCCGTTTGCTCGACCAGTGAAACCGAAACCCGAATTTCGCCTTCGCGTGTAAATTTGACGGCGTTACTCACCAAATTGATGATCACCTGCCGCAGCCGCATTCCATCCCCAATAACACTTGAGGGAACTTGCTGATCGAAATCTATCTTTAAATCAAGATTCTTTTCATCCGCCTTAAACTTCAGCAGGCTAGTCACTTCGGCAACGATTTGCGCGATCGCGATTGGGTGTTCTTCGAGCTCAATCTTGCCAGATTCGATTTTTGAAAAATCAAGAATATCATTAATTAGCGTCAGCAATGCTTCTCCGGACTCAGAGATCATTTCCACGTACTCACGTTGTTGCCGATCCGCAATCGACTCCAGCAAGAGACTCGACATTCCCAAAATCCCGTTCATGGGTGTTCGAATCTCGTGACTTACATTGGCTAAAAAATCGCTCTTCGCGCGACTCGCCATTTCCGCCATTTCTTTCGCCCGCAACAATTCGCCTTCCGCCAAATGGCGATCGGTCACGTCCCAGTACATTCCTTGAATGCCCTGCGGATTCCCATCCGCGTCCTTCACCGCCGCTTTGAGAACTTCGACATAACTTTCTGTGCCGTCGGGACTAACGTGTTTTTCGATGTCGTGAAATGCCTCGCCCGTCTTAAGCACGGTTTGGTCATCGCGACTGTATTTGGCGGCCAGTTCCGCCTCAAACATGTCCACGTCCCGCTTGCCAATCAATTCGTCCAACGTGGTACCGAAACCGTCGCAAACACGTTTGTTGGCGAATACGAATCGCCCCTTATAGTCCTTCCGAAAAACACTGATCGGAAGACTCTCCACCAGCGACAAATAGATCGCTTGGGATTCTGACAATTTGCGCTGTGCCGCAATGTGTTCGGTCACGTCCTTGGCAACCGCAGTAATCAACATCGACTCCAAAGGCTGCGCGTCCTCGGAGAGTTCGCCCCCGTCCAAATGCAAGCTAACATCAGCACTCGATGAAAACGATATCTTTAAGGACCGCCCCTTTGCAGGCCCGTTATCGATCAACACCGTTTGTACAAACGAACCTATCGTGTCGATCCGTTTCAGATTTGAACTGAGTATCGTCCGGTCATTGGCTTCCACCGAATCGAGCCAGACAGACAGGGGAACGGATACCCCATCTTCAATCGTCTTCTCAGCGGCACCAGCAAACAGCTCACTGGAGGCTTCGTTAAAGTAAACTATCGCGTCTTGTTGGACAGAGATGATCCACACGAGATCATTGACATGATCGAGCAGTCGTTTGAAAGTCGAGTTAGAAAAAACAGTTGGCATGATTTTTCTCGCAGCCACTGGTTTTGGGGAAGAGTCATTTGCTTGCGCGTCTCACCCAACATTGTAGCGAAAGTGGCAACGCAATTCACCCGCCATCAGGTTATTCATTTTTTCGTAACACTTTGGCCAACAGGGACAAAAGGGTCAACAACACCATCAACGCAGCCGCCACTTTGAAAAGGTTGGGGCGTGCCGCCATCAGAACAAGCCCTACAAGCAGTCCGCCGGCAATGACGACCGGCACTTTTTGTCCGACGGTTTTCAATTGAGGAAATGCCAACCAGACGACGCCCAGCACCGTTCCGACGCGAATGAGTATCGCTGTCACTGCCGGGTTGGCCGCCGGAAATAACGCATACATCGCAATTCCGGCCGTCAACATCGATCCTGCAATCGCACCAAGAATAATGCGCTGTGAACGCGTGAAAGTCGCGCTCACGATCGACATCGCTCAATAAGTTTTACGGCTTGGCCGATCTCTTGCTTCTGACGCTCTGGCTGCTCCGGGATCTCGCGCTCAATCGTTAGTGGTCCCTCGTACCCAATTTCTTTTAGCGTATCTATGTACTTTTGAATGTCGACCGCTCCCTCCCCAAGCGGAACCTCCGTCCCCCACGTCTCGCCGGGATTGTCGGACCAATTCGCATCTTTGAAATGACAACTTTTCACCCGAGCCCCCAGCGCTCGTAACGCTTCGATCGGCTGCCCAGTCCCATAGAGGATCATATTGGCCGGGTCAAAGTTTACAAACAAATTCTGCTCGCCGACATCGTCAATGAATTGGTTGAGCGCTTCAGCTGTCTCTTGCCCTGTTTCAAGATGCAGCGCCTGACCGTTACCGTTCGCATAATGACAGAGGTCTCTGGTGACTTCGACGACTTCCTTGTACAACTCCGATTGTTGTTGATGTGGAACAAATCCCAAGTGCAATGCAATAACATCGCAGTCCATCAGTTTTGAAAAATCAGAGATCTCTTTCATCTCTGTCAATCGCCGCGACCGAGTTTCCGGTGGCACTAGACCGACGGTTTGAACGACCGTCGGGATGTCAGCATAACTTTCTCCCTCGAATCCACCAAAGACTGCGGTGACAGTGATTTCAAATTCGGCCAGTCGCGCGAGGATTTTTTCGGCATGTTCAGCAGTGCGGTTACCCTGATGTGGCGCGTGAATTTGAACGGTTGAAATCCCGATCTCTTTGGCCACAGACAGGTCGACGCCGAGACCAGCATCGATACTGGTAAATACTCCAACAGGCCACTTTTCCATCGTATTCCTCTTCGCTAACAGGTTATCCTTCCACGCCCAATAGTTTACGCGATCGAAAGAACTTTTGCACCTGTTGTCGTCACACGCGCTGATGGCGAAAGAGTAACGTTGGGAGAAGACTAACGTTGGGGAAGAGGCCCCGGTTGTAACGCCGTTGGTTTGGAACGCAACGTGTTTTATCACGTCAATAACTGGGATATTTACCAGCTAATGCATTTGCGAACTTACGCATTTACCAACAGTGACTACAGCAGGAATTCACTCAATCAATTGCAAGATCCACGGCGGACCAGCAACGGCATCATTGATCACTTTCCTACATCGCTCTCTAGTTCAAGCGTTGATCGGAGGGCAGGGTATTGGACGCCTGCCGGTCGGCGGCTTCTTCTGAAGAGACTGCGCTCATCTGTAAAATCGCATCGACATCTCGTGCGTTCTCAAAGCTCAAAAAATCCTCGATGCCATTTTCGCCTCGAAGCACAAATCCCAACACGCGCCAGCCAGATTTATTTTTGCGGATGATCCAAGTCAACTCATCGGATACTTCTTCTCCATCTTCGACATCCGCCACAACGCAATCGACCTGCGCAAGTTTTTGCTTGTCGGTTGCGTAAACGGCCGACTTAATGGTGACCGTCGCGTTCGGACCACCGATCGGTTGCAGGTACAGTCCGGCTTTGGCTGTCGTAGAAAGCGCTGTCGACGTCAACAAACGCTCCGCCTTCACCCGATCACCAGAATTGAGATGCTGCATGAACATCTCGCACACTTTTTCGGGCGACGCATCTACCTTCGGTAGGCTCAATTGACTCTTGGCTGGCGAAGTTGCCTGCGATTCATTAGCGGC
>CALKXO010000525.1 GCA_938003615.1 uncultured Pirellulaceae bacterium
TGACCGATTGGAAATAGGCAAACGGGTTGTTCGGAACAAACCAAATCAAGATCGTAGTGACGCGCAATCTGATTTGGTGAGTAGAGATGTGCGTCAGGTTTGGCAAACAGTGCTTTTGGAATCTTTGAGGGGCATTTTGAAATTGCAGGCAGCCAAGCCCGGCTGGCAAGTGCCTCTGAAAACAGCCCTCCATCAACGAGTTCGCCATGGTTCGCCTCCCAATCATTCTCGATAAACTTGGCGAGGCGGTGGATTTGATTGGCAGTTTTGGATGTCAACGGTTGTTCCGCCAGACAATCCATCGCGTGGATGATGTCACGAGGACGAGCCAATAGCTCCATGCCTAAACTGCTGAAAAACTCTAGCCAATCCTCAGACTTGTAAATTGTCATGTCTGGGCAGTTGGCTGCCGATCCGAGAAGCTTCACAATCTCAACACAATCCGGATGGTAGATTGCTTCGCAAGCGTGTAGTTCCCCGTCTTCACATCTAACCAATGGCGTCGTTCGGATTTTGCGAACAAGGGCTTCTTTTTTCTTGTCGTCCGAAATTTCGTTTAGCAACGAACGGTAATTTTCCCAAAGCCACTCCAAGCAGATCAGTTGCTCGTCGCCGTCGATTGACTCGAAGTCCTCCAGAATGAAATCGATCACGAATCTTGGTCGCGTCAATTTTCTAACGCCAAGTCGATCGAACAAAGGGCTCCATTGCCCACCGTCGGAATCAAGGATTTGAACGTTTGCTGAAATGTTTGGCGGACGAAAGCCAGTCGATTGATATACGTCGATGGTAATAGAAGTTGCACCACCACCAACCAAAGGAAAGATCGGAAGCTTTGAAAGCTGGTCAGAAAAAGACTGAAACAAAGTTGGCCCCAAATCCAACGAAACGAATGCCAAGAATTTTGCTTGTAAACCTTGGTTCGATGTCAACGTGGCCAACATCGTGTCAGGGTTTGACACAACTAGGTCAATAAGAAGCTCGGGAGTTAAAGTTCTGATTTCGGAATCACCGACGATCGACTTGAATCGAGCGATCGCCTTGCCCACATTACCGGCATCTGACGTAAGCGGCACGTCTCCATCGCCCAACAAATTGACAAGCCAACTTGGTCGCTGCTTTGCGGGAACGTAAATGGGAGTTGACGCGGACCCCATTCCCCATAGGCGCCTGTTCGTGTCTGGAACCAATGGCAAACATGCAAGGGTTTCTTGTTCCGGTAGGACTTTGATCCGATCCTGTTTAACAACGTCAGCGCAATAGTTGTAAAAGTCAGCTAGCCAGTCGTAGGAGGGGATTTCTTCGTCGGTGGAATCATAATCGACGTAGCTGTCTTCCGAAATCGTTGCGAACAACTGAGTAATAATTTCAATCGCGCCGTCCAGTCCGATCGAAGTTACGTTAGGCAACCGCTCAATTTCAAGATCCGTAATTTCATCGGCAAGGAATAGATTATCTACACCTGCCAACAAGTTTTGATCCGCTTCATCTCCGATGTAGAGCCAAGTCGGTTCGTCAGTATCAAATTTCCGCAATAAGCCATCTGACATCAGAGCCAGCGGTACATCATAAAAATCGTCATAGTCTTCGTCTTTTAAACAGAACTTCAGCAAGGAAACAATCCAGTCTTTGTCTCGCAAGCACTCTTTGTCTGCCTCGTCAAAGTCGCACGCCACAAACTGATCGTCTCGCAACAGGTCGCGCACTTCTGACGGCTCGAATTGCGGAATTTCGCTACCAGTAGCTTTTAATCCTTTTAAGACAAAAAGCGGTGGAGCTGGATCTGCAAGCGATACGTCTTCGGACAAGAGAGCTTCGCGTAAGTCAGGCTGAACCAGTTTTGCATCCTCAGGAACAACAAACGTTTGTTGTCCATTAACAGAAATACACTCCTTACTTGCAAGAGCTTCGAAAACATATTGCGGAAGCTTAGCAACATATCGTTCGCTCGACCGCTCTTTCGATAACGTCGGCCAGTAATCATAGATCGGTTCGCCTGTCTTTTCACCGATTTTGGTTAGCAATTCAGCGGCTGCTTCCGCACATCCACGGTGAAGCAAAAGCTGATTCCATTTACGTCGCGCTTTAGCGCTGGAAGATGTGGCTGACGAGTCTTGGAAAATATCTTGGCGACTGTCCTGTAAGTCGAAAAAGCCGTCGATGTGAAGCGGTGTGCCGGATGCCGAGGGTAATGGGAGCGCGCAGGTAAGTGTTCCTGAGATTGGTTTGGATTCGATTCTCACCGCCGCACCCGCCAGCGGGATCGCTTTCTCTCCAAACTCGCACATCTTTCTACCTGCGGCAACTAATTCGCTATCGCCGTAGATCCCCCGGACCTTCCACCATCGCTCTGTACGTGATTTGTCTCCCGTTTCGATCTTTAAATCATGAGGAATAAACCACTGCTGGATGCCAATGAGCTCGTTCAGGTCCAGCATTGTGTCAGTTGGACTACTGAGATCAGATCTGATGTTGTTCTGAACTTCTGCCACTTCTTCTTCGTTGACGGTTGTCACTTTTACGATAGACGTAACGTCACCGTTACTGCTCGTTTTAGTAATCTCAAAGTGGAGAACGGAATTCAAGAATAGAACCAGTTCGCTTACATGGCTATGTACGCTGGCTTCAATCTGCTGGAAGTCGTCTGTCTTGAAAGACTCCGTGCAGATTTCGCTTCTCTCCGCCATTGCTTTTGTTCTCAATGGCAACCGGAAAATTGTTCCATCGAAAAATGATTGGCCCTTTTCTAAGCCGAAATCCATAAACGGCGCGAGAAGATCTGGATGGTCCTCCCATAGATCTGACAATTTCCACGCGGATCCGGGCTCCAAATCAGTTGCCCCTTCGACAACATTGGCATGTGGATCGAAAATCCCAAGCCGATCTCTGGTCAGCAGCATTGGATATTCAGTGACGTTGTAGACGCAATTGAATCCGAGGCCAAAACGCCCAGTCTTCAACACGTCCATGGCCTTGCCGCTGTTGCCGATATCCTGAATTTTGTCCCAGTCTTCCTCGGTAAACGCTTGGTCGTTGGTAAACACAAGCGAACGCCCCTGAAGCCGGGCCATTTCAGTATTAGGAAGTCGATCCTTCGGAAAGCTACGAAGATCGAGAGACATTCTCAGAGTTGTTGCCCCTGCATCATCCGCGTTTTGCAGAAACTCTTTGAATATCCCGACGCCCTTGGGGTATTTGCGAACAAGCTCTCGAAGCCGGTGAGTCAGTTTCTGTCGTTGGCAATACGGCAAACGCTTCGATGTCATAGAAAGCCAAGGTTGGAAGTGGGCATGAGTAACTCGATCGGATTCTACGACGCCATAAGACGAAAATTAATCGTCAATCCAGTCGGCAAGTGGAAACATATGACATGTTATTAGATGAAAGGTTCACATTATTTGTCGTACCCGAAAGTATAACAAATCCTATCCGACCATCAAATTAGCTGCATCAAGTGGCGCCTAATCCGGGAACAGCTGATAGTCGTTAGCGAATGGAATCTCTTCTCGGTATCGGTATTCGCCACATGCCGTTCGCCCCCATTTCAACACTGGCAAATCTTCGAAAAGATCAGGAGGCGGAGTGCTGGGCTGAGTCAATGCTCCGGTAACTCGTAAGTATTTATTCCACTCCAATGCCCAAAACCACTCGCTGTTTTCGTTTCGTCGTAGCAATGCTTTGACAAAGCCACTAGCGGTTTTAATGTTTACGTGGGATCGCATTGGCTCCACACGTTTTGCAAGCTCCTTAAGTTGTGGGTTTCCCCAATCATCAACCGCATAACACTTGAAGAATCGAAAACTCGCTGGCGGTAAAAGCGTTGGCATTCGGATATCGCTAGTTGTCACCAATGAAAATAGGGCTTGAACTTGCCGCAATGCCAAACGCTTTACGCAATCCATATTGATTTGCGGCGGAGAGACAAAGCCCATTGAAACATTCAATTGCGGCGACTGTTTGAGCAAGACCTTGCGATTTTCGCAAGAATCGCCGATTTTTGTTCCGGGTTTATCTGGATGATAATCACCATTTGCCTTTCGCACTGCGGTTGCATCAACAAGGCTATCCTCAGCGCGAGCTGGACTGTTGACCAGAGTGATGCTCGATACGTGGCGTTCATCGTCGGCCTTAGATGAATTGCAAGATCGACATGCACAAAAGAGAAAATTAAAGTCGTTTTCACAGAACGAACCAGCTGGAACAAAATTCCGCGCGATAACGTGCTCCTTGTTGGAATCTTCGGTGACTTGCCGCCCGCAATAAAGGCAATGACTGTTCCCTCGGTTCCGGTTTCTGTGAAACCAACTAATCAACTTACCTTGGATGTTTCCTTGTATTTCGTTCATGCTATAGGTTCCAATCATATGCCAAGCTAGTCACGGGACAACGACCATCCGCCGGACCTATATTCTGGCACCAAGCCTCCGGTGTAGTAGAGGGCTGCGCCCACAGTGAGTGTTTTGGCAGCCTTACTCCCTATCGCCAAGAGATGGATGTACTCCTGATCGTTTTGACCCCACTGAATTTGTTTAGTTGGCAAAGGTGTCCATGATAAAAATTTGGGTACAGAACCGGTACAGAATGGAAGTGATTCAGTACCATTTGGACCAATTCAGCGGAATGCACGCCGACTTAGAAAACGAAAAAAGCCTTGCAAAACACTAGGTTTTGCAAGGCTTTTTGAAGCTCCCCCGCCTGGGCTCGAACCAGGGACACATGGATTAACAGTCCATTGCTCTACCAACTGAGCTACAGGGGATCGCAGTTAGGTCGTTGAAGGG
>CALKXO010000526.1 GCA_938003615.1 uncultured Pirellulaceae bacterium
AACCGAAGCACGGTCGGTCTATCTTCAGTATCGCGAATTACAAAAGCGGCGAGAACGGAAGAAGAGTATTGAAACTCAGGACAAAGTCACAAAAGCAGAACTCGATCGTTTGGAAGAGGACGTCTCGCGCGTGCAGCGCCAGATCGACCTGAAACGCGCAGAGCTTCCCCAGATCGTGACGAACGTGAACTATCAAATCGTTCCCTATACGGGGGCGGGTGGCACAGCGCGTCGTCCCATCTTTATTGAGTGTGATGCGAATGGATTGCTTTTACAGCCGCTAGATATTCTTTTAAAGAAGTCTGATTTTATCGACCCAAACAGGATTGGCAACGTGCTTGATTCGGCGCTGCTGGCGATTCGCGAGTACTATCAGAAACACGGCTTGGCAAAAGACGAGACGAAACCCTATCCGCTGTTGATCGTTCGGCCTGAAGGAGCTTGGGCCTACTCATTGGCTCGACGCGCCATGAAAAGTTGGGACGATGAGTTCGGTTACGAACTTGTTGACCGGGACACGCCGCTTCAGTTTGGCAACCGTGATGCGCTGCTGGAGAAACAAATCCGTAAGACGATCGAAACAGCGCACCGAAGACAATTGGCGATTGCCGCTCGATCCAAGCGTGGAAGCGGCAAGTTTGGTACGGTTTGGCGAGATGGAGGTGGTGTTTCAGATTCCTCGGCGCTGGGAACGACTCCAACGGGCTTGGGGGCGGGTAACGAGAACTGGGTAAGACAAGCCAGTCATGAATCGAACCAAAACAAGTCGGACTCCGTTCGTTTTTCGGGCGGAAGCCAAGAAGGATCGAGTAACAGCGGCTCGACCGATTCGTTCAGTCCAACCGGCGGGCAAGCGGTTGGCGGGCAAGTGTTTGAGGAGCGAGCGGTCGACGGAAATGTCGTGGGCGGCAGCGGCGGACAAGGTCAAGTCGGCGCGACGCCGGCCTCAATGTCGAACACCACATCCGCAGCCCGAAGCATGGCACGACAGCGCGGCGTTAATTGGGCGCTACCATCCCAGATGACTGGCTCACGCGCCTACATCAGACCAATTCGCGTCGCCTGTGATCAAAAACGAATTCACATCCTTTCTCAGGACGAGGTCGTTGCGACGATTCCGCTTGGGGAACGCACCGAGAATGCGGTAGATCCTTTGGTTTCGGAGATCTGGAAAACAATCGATCAATGGGGGATCGCTGGCCAAAATGCATTTTGGAAACCAGAGTTGCGTTTCTCAGTTTTGCCCGGTGGCCAACAGCGGTTTGCCGACCTACAGAAACTACTTGATCAAAGTGGTTTGATTTTGGAGGTTGCTCAATGAGCCAATCAAACATCACAACTGGGCAAGATGCTTTTCTTGATATCGTCGCCAATCTAGTTGGGATTCTAATCATCTTGATCGTCATCGTTGGTGCGCACGCTGGCGCTGCGGCCCGTGATGTTGTTCTCGTAGATCAAAGTCTTGAATCGAAAATTCACCAGGCTGTACTTCAAACGCAGCGGCAGGAGTTGGCCCTCAAAAAACTCGAGGTCGACAACGAACAACTTGAAACGCTGATCGACCATGAAAAAGCGTTTACTCGACAGTTAACGGATGTCCGCCACCAGCGTTTGGTAGAGCTGGAGACGGTTCGACAGCTGGTGGAAAAGGAAACGAGCGATCTAGATCAGGAGGACCGAGAGGCGTTGCTTGCGCATAGCAAGCAGCGGCAACTCAAACAAAAACTGGACGATCTAGAACAGACGTTAGCCGCATTGAACAGCGCGGTAGAGGCTCCGCAATCGGTCACGAGAACCGATACCATTGACCACTACCCCAACCCGATCGCAAGCACTGTTTTTTCACAGGAAGTCCACTTCCGGCTTGCAGATGGGAAATTGATATGGGTGCCCTTGGATGAGTTGGTGGAGACGATGAAACAGCACTGGCGGTTGATCGCTGAAAATAAATCATTTCAAAAAACAAGGCAAACGGTTGGGCCGGTCGGAAACTTCCGACTGCAATATGATTTGGACTCGCGTGGGCAAGGAGCCAGCCGTAAGGTGCAGTTTCGCAAGTTCAGCTTGATTCCTGTTGATCAAGATGTAGGGGAACCAGTGAGTTGGGCGTTGCAATCTAGCGAGTCGCAGTGGTCCACTCGGTTGAGCTTGTGTTCACCGAAAACAACGACGGTATCGATCTGGGTTTATCCAAATAGTTACCAAGAGCACTCGACGATTAAACAATGGTTGCACGAGCAAGGTTACCAAATGGCTAGCTGGCCGATGGAACACGGACGACTAATTTCCGGCAGTCCGGAAGGTTTTAAGACCTCGGCCCAGTAGTCTTCTACTGGGTTTGCTGCTATCGGGTTTGCTTCCGTTGGCCTTGGCGTTGAGGGCGGGCTTGACGGTAGCAATTGGGAAATTGACAATTTGATGAACTAGCGGATAACGTTCACGTAAACTTTATCTTCCGGCTGGTGTCCGTGTTTTAATCTTGCTACGTCAGCGTTTTATGCCACGCAAAAATCCACGTAGAAACATCTCCAGACTTCAACGCACTAGCCAGTCCGGTAAAACGACTGGTGGGTGGTCAATGAGGATTCAGAGACGCGGAGTAAAGATCGAGGAGTTCTTCTCCGATCAACGGCATCAAGGAAAGCGTAACGCACTCGTTGCTGCTCAACGCCGAAGAGATGAGATAGAACGCGGTTCAGCGCGTTACAGTGCCCGAGAGCGCGCCGAACATCCTTCGTCACGGAACAAATCAGGGATGGTGGGAGTGAGGCTTCACCAGCAGAAGGATATTCGCGGCGAGTTCGAGTACTCCTACTGGTATTGGGTGGCTCAGTGGACTGACGGACATGGGCGACGACGGACACGCTCCTTTTCGATTCACAGTCACGGAGATGAGGAAGCTTACAATCGCGCTTGCCAAGCGCGGCGAAAAGGCTTGAAACAGGCCAACCGATAGCACCGCATGCCACCATGCTTGCGTGCTGGCTGTCGATACGATGCCGTTAAAGTTTGCCCGGCCTCGCTGACCCTAAAACGAGTTGGTGGTTGTACGTTTTAGAGCGGGTTTGACCGATCTAACGAATAGAGTCATCGGAGAAAGTCTACCGTGGACAGCCGTTTTGGCTTTGAAGTCACCAAGCAAGATCGTGCGATGAAATTCCATACCAGTCGTTCACAGTTTTTGTTCGTTGCTTTTGCGTTCATGTTAGGGGGTATGCCCTCCATCGGCATTTCTCAAAACTGGCAGGATCCAGCGCTGCAACAACCCGTTCGACAGTACTTTTCAGGAGATCGTTATCCTCTGAACGAGATGACTGAGGCGGTCACTTCTGCGCCAATCCCAAAGCTTCCGGAAGCTCCTTCGAAGAACGTCGACAAAATCAATCTAATTGACTTGAACCCGCAGTCAGCGGCATCTGAGAAAAGGTCTGGTTTCGTACCGCTTGTAAAGCGAGAGGCAGCAGACAAAGATAAAACGGTTGGGTCCAACAAACCAGTAGTCGACAATAAGACTGCCGGGAAGAAAACCGCCCGCGCGGAGACTTCCCGCGCGACAAGGAAGAGCGACAACAAATCTGGCAAAGGCAAACCGAAACCTAAAGTGCATCCTCATCATCCCGTGAAGACATGGGGTATCTATCGCGACCAATCACCCTACCCCATCGATCCGCGCAAGCCTTGTAGTGTTTGTAAGCGCGCGGTGGGCAAATGCAATTGCGGATGTCAGTTTTCACATCGAGGGATCGGCAACCAAGGAATGCCTTGGAAGGATGTCGAGCCCGGTGGAAGAGGATGCGGAAAAAAGAACTGCAGTGACAAGCGCCCACAGTACTCCGTGTACTGGCCCAAACCATTGTCGGCTAGACGAGAGAATCGAGATGGTCGCTGCCAAGGATGCGGGCATACTCGATGTCGGTGCCGGAAAATAAACGATATGTTCGATCACTTGGTTAACTTTAGCTTGATTGACTATCAACGCAAAGACAACGCTTACTGCGGTTCCGGTGCCGATCCTTACGGCTGTCTTGGCGAGTCGCGATCGGCGGTTGCCGGTATCGGATACCGTTTTCCCCCGGAACCTGTAAGGCGATAGCCTAGTAACGCTTATTTTAAATCTTCGCCATCAATTTAGAGTAGCCGAAGTCGCCAAACTTTGGATGCCTTACGGGCAAACTCTTCAACCTCTGGCGAGATCGGCATCCTCTTTTTGAATGACGCCAACTGGAGAGCGCTTCTTTATCTTGAAGTTCGTAAACGCAGCAGCGCCACGCACGGCCATCTCTGCACTGCTAAGCAGTAGCCTGCAACTCCCAAACGCGGATGATGTGAGCGGCCAGATTTCAGGCATGAAAAATCGCCTAGTGAAAATCTCGAACGTTTCAGCGCTGGCTAGTCGCTTGATAGCCAAATCAATGTCTACAGGATATCCGAGCAGGAAGTCTTGCCTCAGCTCTTCTTGGATTGTTCCGATTTATAGTTGAACCAAGCTATAAGCTGTTCAGTTTGTTTGTTGTGATTCATTCGCCTTTGCTTTTGGAAATCAGCTGCAGAATGTCCTTGTGTAACATCCCGTTGGACCCAATAGCTTCGCCAGCGTCAATTCTACTGGTCCCTGACCAGTCGCTGAAACGTCCGCCTGCTTCTTGGATGATGGGTTGGACAGCAGCGGCGTCCCAGACGTTTAAAATCGGATCAATCATGATGTCGACACGCCCGGTGGCAACCAGCAGGTAGCCAAACACGTCGCCCCAAGTGCGGCTGTACCAAGTCGCTTCCGCCAAGCGACTGTAGACGCTCATCGCATCGCCGTTGCCAAATGATCGTTCGCCAAAAGTTTCCACTTCCGAGGTCACTAGTACCGCATCGGAAAGCGATTCTGTTTTTGAAACTTCGGCCCGAGTGGGGGACTGGTCGCCGGTAAAATACCAAGCGCCGTTGCCTTGCGAGGCAAAGATTCCCTCGTCGATCCCCGGCAGGTAGACCGAGCCAATTAGACTCTCACGATTGCCGCCGGGGATTTCTTGCTCGACGGCAACCATCGTTCCGTATAACGGGACTCCACTGATGAAAGATTTGGTACCGTCGATTGGGTCAAGGATCCAAGTGAAGGAAGAGGTGCCTTCGGTCGTGCCGTACTCCTCACCCACGATCGCGTCGTCGGGGAAACTGGCTGCGATTTGCTCGCGGAGGAATGTCTCGGATTCTTGGTCAGCGATCGTCAGCGGTGATCCGTCGCCTTTTTTAACGACGTTGAGCGCAGAATTTCGAAAATGTTTGAGCGTTATTTTTCCGGCTTCGATTGCAATCCGGTTGGCAAGCTCAAGGCGCGGGTTAACTTCAGTTGACATTGGGGCCGTCTTTTTCTGGGGCAGCGCCCACATCATCGGGCGGGGCCAAGAACAGGGCGTGAAAAAACAAAAGTGCCGCTCCGCAAACCAACCAGCAATCCGCCAGATTGAAGTTCGGCCACGGATCGAACATGGGTACGCCTTCGAGGCGAAACAGGATCCAGTCCCGCACGTTGGTGCGAATCGATTCAGGATACGTGGGAAGTGCGCCCCATCCTAGTCTGTCGTACAGGTTTCCAAGAATTCCTCCCGAGATCAGACCTAGAGTTAACGTAAGGAACAAATCTTGGGCTGCTCCAAAGACAAATAGCCACAGTAGGATGCCTGACAATGCGAATACGGAAAAAATCGCAAACAACCAACTGTACCCGCTGCCCACGCCGAACAGCGCGCCGGGATTGGTGGCTGTCTGGATACCGAAGATGCCGTCGATCCAATAGTGTGGCATCTGGAAATTCTGAGCCGGATCAAACCAGGCAGCAAAGACGACCGACTTGGAAACCAAATCCGCCAATAACGCCACTGCTGCGATACAAAAAAACAGGACAAACCGCTTGGTTAAAAGCGACTTGTCCTGCAATGCAGTTTCCTGCGATATAGTTTCGACCCGGCAGTTTGCCGAATCGTTTACGTCTGATATTTGAGTAGCGTTAGTAGGTGTTGGATTCGATTTCACTTGCACACTTCACGCAATAAGGTGTGTAAGGCAACGCCTTCAACCTCGTTTTTGGAATTTTTCCAGTACATTCGGTGCAAAAACCATAGGTGCCGCCTTCGATCCGTTCAAGTGCACTTTCGATTTGTGTCAACGTCTCGCCTTCGCTGTTCATCAGCAAAATCGTGTTGTCCTGTTCGTAAGTGTCGCTTCCCAAATCCGCGATGTGGCTGGGGAGCGAAGAAGAACCGCTGCTGCTGCCGTTGGCCGATAGCGCTGCATTGGCTAACGTCGAAACGTCGCCACGAAGTCGAGCGCGAAGAATGATCAAGGACTCCTTGAACGGCTTAACCTCCGACTTCTTCATTTTGGTCATTTTTGCCATGTTAACTCTCTTTCTATGTTGCCGTCTCAAACGGTTGGTTGTCGAAGCATGGATAAGCAATGTAGATGCGGAATCCGACTTCGTGGGGGCTTATTCTAAAAACGTGTTTGACCGTCGTCAAATTAAACGACCCCAGTGGTTCTCGGGGAATCACGTAACCTTGTGTAGGTGCGTGGTTTACGCGGCTTTTTGTCGTGGGGCAGGGCTCTCCCCTCTCCCCTAAACGCGTCGTATAAGCTGTCTAACCACGGTTAAACACGCTTTGTTACGTGATTTCTTAAACGCTTGTTTCAATTTTTTCCAAAATTTACAGCCGCATTTGGTAGTTTAAAGTGATTGTGGGCGACTAATCAGGCGCTTTAACGGGCCAGCGGACTCCACAAAAGTAAAAATGGACTGGAATATAGCTGTCTGCAGAGGCGGCAAGGGGAAAGTCTTGCACAGGGCCTCCAAAGTCGTAGCCGCTTCGGATACCTTGTGTTTGTGAACGCTGTGCCGCGCTGAGAGAATTTCGTGATTGCGAGAAGCACATTGGACACGTTTAATCCAGCAACCAACCATTTCTCGACCATCTCCCAACCATTGGGCCTCCTATCATGACGAAACTTGCCATCAGCGGTGCCGCAGGGCGCATGGGTCAACGGCTAATCGATCTTGGCAATCAGGACGCAGACTTAGAGCTTACCGGGGCCGTGGAGGCGGACGGCCATCCAAAATTAGGCCAAGACGCGGGTGTTGTAAGTGGCGTTGGGCCGATTGGCTTGGCTATCGCGGCGACCTATGAAGATTGTGAAGTGGTGATTGATTTTTCGACGGTTGCCGGAGCGGAAAAGGCGATCAAATATTGCGCTGCCACGAAAACGCCTTTGGTAATGGCCACGACAGGACTCGAGCCAGAGCATGAGGCGGCGCTTCACGATGCAGCGAAAGTTATTCCAATCGTCTGGGCGCCCAGTATGTCCATGGCCGTCAATCTGACAATGAAGTTGACCGAGATCGCGGGCAAGGCGCTCAAAGATCACTCGACTGGCGTTGATGTCGAAATTATTGAACGTCATCATCGCTTCAAAGCCGATTCTCCCAGTGGGACGGCATTGCGGTTTGGTCAGATCGCTGCTGACGCGATGAATATCACTGGGCATCGTCATGGGCGTGAGGGCATGGTCGGCGAGCGTCCGCACAACGAAATTGGCTACCATGCCGTTCGCACCGGTGATAACTATGGTGAGCATACCATCGTCTTCGGAATGTTGGGCGAAACGATCGAACTAAAAGTGGGTGCCTCCAATCGTGACTGCTACGCAAGTGGTGCCTTAGAGGCCGCCAAGTTTGTTGTCAAACAATCGCCGGGAATCTACTCCATGTATGACGTGCTAGATTTGAATTAGTGTTTAGCGCGGCAAAGTTCCGGCGCCTGCCGACTTGGCGTTAACAGACTAATGTTCCAGTGATAAAAAACCGCAACCGTCCACAGATTTAAGATGCAGCTAATTGTGCGCACGTAAAGATCGCGCAGTGATCAACGACTATCTTTGATCATTCCTAGGTTTTGACTCTATTGGAATTGCTCTTCAACCCGTTAGCCGTTCGTGCGTTAACGCGTTGGCACTGGTTCTTCCGCCGTATGTTTTTCTTCTGGACGAGTTGAAGTGGGTGCCATTCGAAAATAGCTCTTTATCGGCACAACGTCGAAGAACGCAATCGCGATGCAGGTTACGGTAAACCATCCACTCGGCGACCGCGTTGCCCCCGATCACGGCGTAGGGGACTTTTACCTCGTCCAACGTTCGCACGGTGCGTTGCAGTCGCTCTCTTACACGTTCAATCACCATCGCCACGCGCTCCCATCCGCTGATTGGGTTGGTACTGGTGTTCGCTGGTAGGTTCATCGCCCTGGCCGATAAAAGTATATGCAATGACCGAGATATTGCTTGCCCTGATTATAGCATCTGACGCAGAACAAATAGCCGCATTTTGAACCGTGGAATTCATCGAACTTGGTGGCTGGCACCCAAGTTCTATCTTTCAGTGATTTTTTTGGCTGCTTTCGGGCTGGTGCGATCATGAGGTCAAGTGCCAGCGTGCCATCCATGCTGGTCTTATCACAACAAGGGCGTTATGATCGGAGGTGGCGTGGCGAAATGGTCGCAAATGTATGATTGGCGGGCGGAAGCATGGCGAAATGTGACGAGGGATATTTGTGTGCCGTTTGTGGCAAGGACGTTGCCAATGTCACTGATAGCGATCTCTATTTGCGGTACGTGATTGGCCTAGTTGATCCCGAAATGCTGCATTCAACGCCGGAGAGACACATTCGTTGCAATCCGGGATTGGCTCAGTTCATTGTGAACGATGATTTTGAGCCTGTCGTGGCCGAAGGTGAGTTTTCAAAAGCGACCCTCGATCCTGACTACGTCGCACGGCGTGAGTTACTGGTTACACGTGGGTATCGTCGCCTGTTCGAGATCAAACAGATGCAGGACACGTCGATTCTGGAGTTCCCATTGCCGGAAGTGATTGATGAACTGAACAATAGAACGTAGTACAAGCGTCCCGCTTGCGAGGTGATCAACAAGCGGGACGCTTGTGCTACGAAAATTACAAGCCACCCTACAAGCGGGACGCTTGTGCTACGAAAATTTAGAATCGCCTTACAAGCGGGACGCTTGTGCTACGTAAATTACAAGCCACCTTACAAGCGGGACGCTTGTGCTACGATTCCGTAAAAGCAAAACTACGATTCCTCAAAGCAAACGATTGATGTTTGAAGACCCAACTGCCCAAGTCGGTCGCGCTGCTGCTCAGGCAGGCGCGAAAGTCGTTGCAGCCTACTTTGCAGACCTTGCCTCCGCTGGCATCGCCGACAAAACCGCCGATGAAAAATCGGAGGGACTGGTTACTGCCGCTGACGTCGAGGCGGAGAAAGTAATCGTTGCCGCAATCCGGTCAAATTTCCCCGAGCACAGTTTTCTTGCCGAAGAAGCTTACAACGAAACGATCAGCGCCGAGCATCTATGGGTGATTGATCCGTTGGACGGGACCAATAATTTCGCTCACGGCATCCCTCACTTCGCGGTCTCGGTAGCTTACTATCACAACGGCGTCGCGCAGTACGGAATTGTAATCGACGTAGCGCGAGGCCATGTCTATGAGTGTGGTCGAGGCCTAGGCGCGTGGGGCGATGGCAAACCCGCCCGCGTCAACCAACACGACACACTTAACCAAACCATGATCGGCGTCGGTTTCTACTACGATCGCGGTGAGATGATGCAGGCGACGTTGAAGTCCGTCGAGCGATTGTTTGCGGAAAATATCTACGGTATTCGACGTTTTGGAACGGCGGCGTTGGACCTGATTCATGTGGGTTTGGGAAGATTTGGAGCGTTTTTCGAGTATACTCTGTCGCCTTGGGACTTCGCGGCGGGAAGACTTTTTGTTGAAGAGGCCGGTGGCACTGTCACGACCTGCCACGGCGATGATTTGCCTCTGGATAGGTCATCGGTGTTGGCGACCAACGGACGACTGCATCCCACGATATTAAAGATCGTTTCCCAATATAAACCTTCAAGTTCTTGAGCAAGAATTTCTGGCGTTGGAATCTGAATCGTAGTGGACTCGTGACCACGTCCATTGCGAACCTTCGTCATGCCCAAATTACACAAACGAGCCAACGAAAACTAACTTATGGCCAAACAGACTCATTCTGTCACGATCACCGGAGATCAAGTGCTTCGCGCGGACCACATCGTGCGCGATCTGACAAAGCTCTCCCGCAGTAAAATCACACGGCTGTTCGATAACGGTTGCGTGAACGTTAACGGGAAGGCCTGCAAGGACAGTTTCTTTCGCGTTAGCGAAGGCGATCTTCTTGAGGTCAGCTTCAATCCCGACGCGGGCTATCCGGAAGCAACCAAAGCGTGGGATGATCGTACATTCGATGTGGTGTTCGAGGACTCTTGGATCGTCGTGGTCAATAAATCGGCTGGTGTTCTGGCCGTGCCGACCGAAAAATCGGCTGGTAATACACTGTTAGATCGTTTGAAACTTTACTTGAATCATTCTCGCCGTGGCCGCGAGTGTTTTGTGGTGCATCGTCTTGACCGTGAGGCGAGCGGATTACTTGTGTTTGCGAAAAGTGAAGTTGGCGCCGGCCTGTTACAGGCGCAGTTTGCTGACAATGCCCCAACCCGGCTATTCACGGCGATCGTCAATGGCAACATGAGCAAGCCCGAGGGGAAATTTGAATGCAGATTGACTACGGCAAGTAACCTAGATCAGTACGCAGTGTACGGTAAGGACGAAGGTCAACTAGCGACGACGGAGTATCGTGTGATTCGAGAAAAAATGGACACGACGGTCGTCGAACTAAAGTTACTCACGGCGCGTCGCCATCAGATGCGCGTCCATCTGGCTGATGCTGGGCACCCGGTTATCGGAGATCCGCGTTACGGCAAACGAAAGTCGCAGCACCGCAATTGGCACAAGCGTCGGATGGCACTGCATGGGCATCACTTGGAATTTTTGCATCCCGAAAGTGCGGCGCCGATGGTGTTCGATTCACCGGTACCGGTTGCAATGAAAAAGTTTCGACCGCAACCGTTGGAAGACGAATAGGTCACGCTGGTGGGCGAGTCTGCCA
>CALKXO010000527.1 GCA_938003615.1 uncultured Pirellulaceae bacterium
AACCAGAAATCGTCCGCTTCGTTTAGGGCGGTGTCGCAAAAACTTCCGTTGTCCGCCGCAGGCTATTCGCTATGAGCGACCAAATTTCAAATGAACGCAAAACTGCGTACTACGTCGGTATCGCCATTTCAATCGCAGGTCTTTTACTATTCTTATCGGTCTTCGTTACCGGAGCGCTGAATTTTGGAAACTTCGAGAATTTTGAGGAGCGAGCTCGCTCGTCCATGTTTCGTGCATTCGGCGGAATGGCTCTCATCGCTATCGGTAAAATCATTGCTTACGTTGGGGCAAGTGGACTTGCCGGTTCTGGTATTGTTCTTGACCCCAAGAAAGCCAGAGAAGACCTGAAGCCGTATAGCAAAATGACCGGCGGGATGGTCGCAGACGTATTGGAGGAATCAGGCATTCCCAAAATGTTAAACAGGGGTTCTGAACCCAAAGTGGTGATCCGATGTCGTAGCTGCCAGAAATTGAATGAAGACGACTCAAAGTACTGCCAAGAATGCGGGGAACCCATTTAAGCCACGCGACCGACGGACAAGATGTTTTTACGCGACACGCTCCGCGATCACCCACGCTCTTTTGTAACGTGCGATGACAATACTTCACAGCGACTGAAGTTGTTGATTCAGCCAATCAACCTGTCTCGATGTCACAGGATACGCTTGATCAGCCGCTGGTAACGCTGGACAAAGTCTTTTTGCAATCGCGGCCAATAGCTCTTCTGTACCAGCACCTGTCGTGGCGGAGGTGGTCAAACATAAAGTGTCGGCGAAACGAGCGTTAGCCTTTTCGACGACCGTCTTTAGATCGGCTGCATCGACGAGGTCTGATTTGTTGATCACGATAATATCTGGTGCGAAATCAAGAGGCTCGTCGGATTCAATCGCATCGACCACGCCGATCACCACATCAGCCGCCTCAATCATCTGCGCGGCTTTTTCAATTCCCATCTTTTCAATTTGCCCGTCGGTCTCCCGCAACCCCGCAGTATCACTGAATTCGACCGGCCATCCATCGACGGCGGAGCCCTCTGTCACGACGTCGCGCGTCGTGCCAGGCGTTGGGTTGACGATCGCGCGCTCAAAGCCAAGCACGCGATTGATCAAACTGCTTTTCCCAGCATTGGGCCGTCCGCAAAATACAACCGATCGCGTCCGGTGAAAGTTGAGCCCAAACGAAGCATGACCCAGCATCTCACCGATCAACTTCTTCCGCTGGACTGGTTCAAGTGTCTGCAATTTTTCTACCGCGGCAGGGAATAAGTGCCACTGATTCAGCAGCAGCAGCGCCGTGCGTTCCGTTTTCGCTTGGTTCATCAAGCCTTCAATTTCAGTTCGAAACCTGCTGACCACATTCTCATCTTCGACATCGCGTTGCAATTGCGAAAGGCCGTGACTTTGAAGATCGCTCGTGATAGCGTTGATAACCGCCTGCGAACCGTGGCACTGAATCTCGTAGGCGTCCGGCTTTGTTCGGACGACCAAAAGATCTTCCCCCGTCGAATTCCAGATGCCGTAGATGATGTCGTGCTTGATAGCGCTGATCTTTTTCTTGGCCGCTGGCGAGAAACAGGCATCGATTGCACTGTCGACCGCTGGACCTTGAACCGCGATCACTGCGATCGCACCGCGTCCTTTAGGTGTCAGCGTTGAATAGAAAAGGCTTTGACTCATGCGCGATCAGTCCGTGTGTTCGCCGGCCAAGAAACTCTTTGCGATTCTTAGGACGCCTTGGAGAACCAATTGGAGGTCCACATTCCAGTGCTCAGTCACATCTCCCTCGAGCAGTTCCCGAATACTATCAGCTCCGCCACCAGTAATCCACACTTCCGCATCTGGTAGACGCTTCTTAAGCGCTGCGACGATACCCGCGACGGCATGAGCTTGAGCAAGCCTAACGCCATTAGCGATCGCCATGTCCGTGTCCGTGCCGACGATCCCATCGACAGATTCCGAATCACTCAGTCGAGCCGCGGAGAGGGAAACGTCCGGAAGGTTAGCGGTCGAGGAATTCAGCACACTAAGACTAGGCCCCTCTCCGGGAAAAATCATGCCGCCCTCATATCGGCGCTCGCCCGTAGCGGAAATTGAAACGACATCCACCGTCACCGCCGTTCCCGCATCGACGACGATCAGTGGCGTCTGCTGCTGCAATGAAATGGCCGCATAGGCCGCCACCAGACGATCGATTCCAACCGAACTTCGATAGCTGTCAATGATTTTCAACGGAACTTGAGTTCGTGTAATCACCTCGAACCGATCACTCGGACGTTTTCGCTTCACCCAATCTTCAAGCTGTCGACACTGGGACTCGTTGACACTGACGACAAACCAAAAAATGCCCACCGCAGAGTCAGCCAATGAAGAACACTCAGTCAAAGCATCATCAAAATCAGTCGGCGCCCCGTCAGACCGATGCGGAATCCGAAAATGATCTTCTCCGGCTAAGATTTTTGTCGCACTATTGCCAATATCGACGGCGATGATCTGCATCGGTTACTCGCTTGCTTGAGCTTCGGCGATGGCGTCCGCTTTCGCTTTGGATTCCTCTTCTTCCAAAACCTTGCGGTGTGCGGTAATCATTTGGTCGATGCGGTTGACCAGCGGCGGCAATCCCTGCCCTGTGACGGCGGAAATCAACATCACCTCGACGCCCGTTTCCTCTTTCAATTCGGCCACAATATCCTCGGCACCTGGAAGTTCTGCCTTGCTGACGACAATCAGCTCGGGACGCACGCCTAAAGCCTTGTTGTACTGCACCAACTCTTTTCGGATCGAGCGATAGTTCTCAAGGGGATCGCTTTGGTCCATCGGCATCGGTTCGACCAAGTGGACCAACACTCCGGCACGTTCGATGTGTTTGAGGAAATCGTGTCCCAGCCCAACTCCGTCAGCCGCACCTTCGATCAAGCCGGGGATGTCTGCCATGATAAAGGAGCGGTCCAAATCGATGTCCACTTGGCCAAGATTCGGATATTTGGTCGTGAACGGATAGTCGGCGATCTCGGGACGAGCTGCAGTCAAGCGTGAGAGCAGCGTGCTCTTTCCGGCATTGGGCAATCCAATGACTCCCACGTCGGCGATCACTTTCAATTCAAGAATCAACGGCTTCATTTCGCCCGGACTACCTTGCGTGGCTTGTCGAGGCGCTTGGTTGGTTGATGATTTGAAACGCGTGTTACCACGCCCACCTCTTCCACCTTTGGCTGCGATTACCGAATCACCGGCGTTGGCTAGATCCTTGATCACAATCTTGTTTTCCGCGTCGATGATGACCGTTCCAAGCGGAACATTGATGATCGTGTCATCGGCGCATGCGCCGTGTCTTTTGGAACCTTGCCCATTGGCGCCGTTGGCTCCGCGGATGTGATGACGATGAGCAAACTCCGCCAAACTGTTGACCCCTTTTTTGGCAACGATGATGACACTGCCGCCGTTGCCGCCGTCACCGCCATCTGGCCCGCCCTTCTGTACGTATTTCTCTCGCCGGAAGCTCATACAGCCGTGGCCGCCTCGACCGGCGATGGCTTCAATTTTTACGCGATCAACAAACATGATCGATGGACCGTTTCGATATCAGATTAGAAGCCAAGAGACTTCAGCTACGAAAAAAACCGCCATGCAGCAACGAGGCAGTGCAGGGCGGTTGTTGAGCTTCAATTTTATGTTGCGGCGTTACGCTTGTGTTGCGGCGTTACGCTTGTGTTGAGCCTTATGCTCCGGCTGCTTCAGCCGAAACCACGTTGATGCGGCGACCTTTGCGGTCAAACATGATGTGGCCATCAACTAGAGCAAACAAAGTGTAATCGTTGCCCTGTCCGACGCCTTTGCCCGGATGCCAGCGATTGCCAACTTGGCGGACTAGGATGTTACCAGCAACGACCTTTTCGCCGCCAAATTTCTTGACTCCACGTCGTTGGGCGTTTGAATCGCGACCGTTGCGACTGGAACCCTGCCCCTTTTTATGAGCCATCGTATCCTCGTTTTATCTTCTTTTGCGTGACGACCAGCATCGCTTGGCCAGTAAATGTTTTCTTGTTGATCGGCAGCTTGGCAGCGTGGCTACAGTTTCGCCAATCAGAGTCGCAGATTTTAGCGATAGATCCAAAAGGAATCAAGGCTCTTAATAAAGCGAATTCCATCATCCTTTGGCTCCCAAAACCGGTAATTAAGGTCAATGATGAAGGATTTGCCATCAATTTGGAACGTCCATTTCCGCCCCTCAATCAGTGCCTCAACGGCGGTGCCCGCATCTACATTGATCCCGGCTTCTTTGAGCGATTTGGCGATTTTCTCTGGCAGGCGACCTTTATCCATGATCGGAATCAACGGCGACGTAAAGTCTTTCAGGTTGAACATCGCATCCAACTCGGCTCGCAGCAGATTGCGGTTGGAGTTGGGATCGTCTTCTAGGACGCTCAGCACTGGCCCCGGCAAGTCATATCGTCGCGCGATCAGCACCTGTTGTTGAGGGTCATCGACGAGCGGAATTCCAAAATCAATCTCGTCCTCAGCTTCATCGATTGAATCACCCGCGCGCCAAAAGTTTAGCTGAATATTTTTGCGTTTGAGTCTGATGTCATCGCCGTTTCGCTCGATCCGGTAAGCGTTAGTGAAACCTTCCACGAACACGCTGACGAAGTCGATTTTCGGATTCACACCTGTCCAAATGGCAACTCCCCATACACCAGAATTGGTGCCATCGGCGACGGGCTGGATCGAGGCGGTTGAAAGCTGAACGGCATCAAACAACGGCACGCGCGGATCCTCGCGTTGTTGAATTTCCATCGCCAGCGCTGGATTGATTTCGTCTGAGTAAACCGATTTTGAGTACTGACGAGTGAGATCATTGACCACCCAACCTTCAAGAGTCAATCGCGGCAAGAAGTTTTGCTCGGCGGTTGATTTGTCTTTGCGCAGATCTTTGGTCAGGTGGTCAAATTCAGGATTCTTCTTCACGTCCTCGAAACTAAAGCTTTTGCCAAGGTTACGGACTCGATACACCATGTACCAAACGTTCTGTGGCGAGGTGCCGCCCAACGCAATTTTTGCCTGACGCAGCCCGGTGAACGAAAATTCGTATTCCCAAACATCGCGGAAGAAAACCACGCGCTGAGCCAGTCCGTGGAGCGTTTCTTTGCTCGATATCAACTTGGGGTCGTAGGCTTTGGTTTCCAATTCCGGCATCGGAGTTGGAAGAGAAAACGTGTCTCGCGCGTTGAGCGCTGACGGCACAACTTTCAGGACACCGGCGGCCAATCGCCGACCGCCACTACCAGGATCGACTTGTGCGAGTGTCGTTGAACACATCGCAAACAGAAATCCGAGAGCCGAAGCCGTTTTCAGAATGAACGCCATTGGTGAAACAGTTCGCCGACACTGAGGGGCCATATCAAAACCAAAGAGTAACAGTTGCGAGAATGAATGAACTTGTCGAGCCGCGTTTCCCTCCGCCAAGCTTAGAATCTGGACGGGCCGGAAAATCGGATTTAGGAGACAGGGTCAGATTATAGTTGCCTAAGGGTTTTATCGTAAGTTTTTTGGGCTCACCGGTAGAATTACGACCATTTCCGGGGCAATTGTTAGGAAATCGAGATGCTAGAGTCTACCGGATGGATCGGTTATGCAGCCTGCTTGCCGAAATCGTCGGGTTTCTACCGTCAAACAGAACGGTACAACGCCAAATAAGCGTCTCTCACACTGGATACTGTTGCTTGAAGCCATGGCCCTTGTCTGCCCGCTTTAAAAGATTCGAGAAAAATTATCGGAAGCTGGGCTGT
>CALKXO010000528.1 GCA_938003615.1 uncultured Pirellulaceae bacterium
AGCAGGTCTACCGGACCTCGGAAAATGGATGTGTCTACCTGGAAACTCAATGGATACTCAGACGTTTAGAGGGGGTAATGGGGGCCAACGAAAGGCTATCGCGTCACAAGGTAAAATTAGATCAGCCACCTTGCGGTCGCAAGATACCAACGCAGTTGAGTCAAAATGGTGACTTTTTCGCGGTCGGAGAAAATCGATTTCCGGTGGTATCGCTGGTAACAGAGAACCATATTCGGCGCTCTTGAGCCACCTCAAAAAAATTGTGTTTGGTCACGATTGCGCGATCGTCCCCGCTTGCCTCATTATTGTCCTCAAGACGATTATGCTGGTTTTGGTTTTTAACCCCCGCAGACTTTATCGAGCTGACAAAACTTCCCCAGTTTCTTCACTGGTAACTAACAATGCTAGCCGATACCTCCTGTATTCGCTGACCGCTCTATTTTGACAGGTTTTGCGAAACAACATCATTGACATTTTTTACCACCAGTTCGGCAGACACCCCCCTGTCTGCTTCCCACAGGTGGTTCGGCTTAAGAAAGGCGATTGAGATTACGGGTATGGCGTCTTCCCGATGAAGCCGTCTTTCTCTCAATCGCTTTTGAGCGGATTCCTACAACCACAGGAGATTTGCTGAGGATGCAACAGGATCCAATTCAGATCGAAACCATAAATCAACTACGTCAATTTGTATCCCGAACCCTTTGCCAACGAAACGATTTTGAAGAAGGAATTTTCCAGATCACCGAAAGACAACTTACGCGTGGCGACAAAAATTGCGGCATTTTCTTTTGCCTGCATGGTCCCCGAAGTGTGAAACTTACGGCCGTCTGGGAGTCCGAACGAAACACCATTCTGTTTTACGGCGCTACTGGAGAACGTTTTCAACGTTCTGCTCTAGATCGGGAACTGCGGATTGACGCAGCCTAAACATTACACCACTAACACACCAACGATATACTTAAGGATATAGCTATGCTCGTACTTTCCAGAAAGGAAAGCGAAAAGATTATGCTGGGCGACTCAATCGTACTTACGATTGTTCGTGTCTCCGGCGATCGCGTTCGACTCGGTATTGAGGCTCCCTCAGACATGTTGATTCTCCGCAAGGAACTGGAAGACTCTGGTATTAAACCGGGAACCGCGTCGGCTCACCGCAAGGTAGCGCCCCCCGCAGCAGCTTAGCCAAGGTCGCCAATTCCCAACAACGTTCCATCGTTTTTGAAAATGGGCCGTTGGGATTTTTGGCGATTTCCCGGTGACAGGCTGAAAATCGATTTTATTCATTAATTCATCTAGGCACGCCTATGCTATTCCTAATTTGCCTTTCGATATTGGTAACCGTTACCAACCGAGCACGTCGTTCGTAGAGACTACGCCGACACTCTAATTGATTCGTCCTTTGCCGATGGTGACTTGTCACCGCTGGCTTTGACGAACAAGCCCCGTCTCGGCGCACCCTCTAGGCTGACTGAAGACGAGTTGGTCCGTGCGGTGGAGTTACTTAAACTCTCAGCTCACAATCCGACTGCCGTGTTGTTGGAGATCAAACAGCAAACGGGACCAAAATAAATTTGCAACACAAAGCTGAGCTGGCAGAACTCAAGGTCGAGGTGATTCAAACGGGCCAACACGATTTGTATTACTGTGACGAAGCTGGCTTTTCTCTGACTCCCAGCGTGCCATATGGTTGGCAACCAGTAGGCGAGCGCATTGAATTGCCCAGCAGTAGAAGCCAGCAGATCAATGTGTTGGGATTCATGCGTTACGATGGCACGCATGTTGATCCCTATGTGATCCAAGGCACCGTCGATTCAGCAGTCGTGATCGCATGCATCGACAACTTCTGTCGGAAGCTAACTCGGCCAACGACACTGGTAATTGACAACGCTCCGGTTCACGGCAGCAAGTATTTTGAATCAATGATCCCTCAGTGGGAGGGGTAGCAATCTGTTCCTGTGGTTCTTGCCGCCTTATAGCCCGGAGTTAAACTTGATCGAAATCAACTGGAAACAAATCAAGTACCGATGGTTGCCACTCAACGCGCCCGAGTCGTTCCAGAAACTAGGCGAAAGTCTCTACAGCACTCACGCTAAATTTGGCTCGCAATACAAAATCTCTTTCAAGGTATTATGATAAACAATTTGTGGTCGGGTGCTTGCAAGCCTACTTCCAATTGGCACGCCCAAACAACCAATGCCTGTCACCCTCCGGTGACTTCTAGCGCCTTGTCCTTGATTCCCTTCAAGTCAATTTTTCCCGTTCCAAGAATCGGCAATGCGTCGACGCGAAAGAAACTGTCCGAGGAAGGAATAAACACGTTTGGCAGTCCAGCCTCTTTCAGTACCGCTTTCATCTGGTCAACCGTTTTGTGATCGCGCGTGTACAGCACCACCAGACGCTCTCCCTTTTTCTCACAGGCGACGGCAGTGACGGCCACCGAAAGATGATCGTCCTCATCGTCATCCGGTGTCGTGTCGAGGAACTCCGACAGCAACTCCTCGATTTTCAGGTGCGGCACCATTTCGCCGCCAATTTTTGAAAACCGACTGATGCGCCCCGTGATCTTGATAAAACCATCCTCGTCAATCAGCGCGACGTCACCCGTTTTATACCAACGGTCGACGATGACCTCGTTGGTCGCTTCTGGATTGTTCAAATACCCCTTCATCACGATCGGGCCCGAGATCCACAGCATCCCCGATTGGTTCGGCGGCAACTCTTCGCCCGTATCCAGATCGCACACTTTCGCCGCGACATTGGCGATGGGGCGGCCAACGGTCCCCGGTTTCGCGTCCACTTGAAATTTACCCGTCTGTCGTGAGGCGGGGATGTTGGCGGCCACGGCAGGAGACAGTTCGGTGACTCCGTATCCTTCTACCGGCACGACCCCAAATTTCTCCTCGAATTGAATCGCCAGTTCTGGAGGCAGTCTTTCGGCGCCGGTGACGACAGCATCGAGCGACGCAAACTGTTCCGGTGTACAACGCCGCATGTAGGTTCTCAAAAACGTTGGCGTCGCCATCAAGATGGTTCCCGCATAACGCTTGGTCAGTTTTCCAATCTGTTTTGCATCGAGCGGATTGAGATGATAGGCACCGCGGATGTCGCACATCATGGGTGCCCAAAGCGTGATGGTGTAGCCAAAGGAATGAAAAAACGGCAGCACGCCAATGATCGTGTCGGCGTTCTTTCTGAAACCGGCAGCTTTTTCGAAACCGCGTACGTCGAAGTAAACGTTCTGGTGGGTCAGCATGACGCCTTTGGGGACACCGGTCGAGCCGGAGGTGAACACAATCGTCATCACGTCATCGGATTTAAGCTTCTGCAGTCCCAGCTGCCGAACCAGCAGGAAACCTGGCATCACGAAGGCTTCAAACCACGAACGTCCCTTGTCAGCGCCGGTGACTTTCTCTTTCAGGTCATCGAGATAAACCATTTCCGCATCGAGATTCAGATTCAGTTTTTCGGCGACCTGCTTGGTGGTCAGCACGTGTTTGATACCTGCTTCCTTGATGCAGTGATTGATTAGATCTTGGGAAAGCGAATAATTCAGATTGACGGCGACCTTTTTGTCCAGCCCCAGCGTCAGATTAACGATCGCTCCGCCGACGGTTGGCGGAATCAGCACGCCGACGTTGGTTTCATCCGGTGAGAATACCTCACGGCGAAGCAGCCGCCGCAGCACTAATGCTCGGGTGAGCAGCATTCCGCCGGTTTCTTCGGATCGCAGTGAATCAGCGATCTTGGACTTTTTCTTTTGCCGCTTACAAGAGTAGATGAATTCCACAATCGGCGGAAAAATTTTACCAGCGTAATTATTCACGGTATGGGTACTCAACCTTTGAACAGATTTTTGAATATCATGCATCGTTTCGGGATGCGGGTCGATAGGTTTACCAAAATGGATGGAGAGTGGACGGCGGACCGTCCGGGGGATTTTCGTGAACGCTTTGCCATCGGAGTAGCTGAAAATACTACCCCATATTTCGTCAAAATACACTGGGATGATGGGCACTTTCCGGTCACCAAGTATCTTTAACAGGCCCGGTTTGAAGCTGCGTACCTGATTGGAACGTGAGATGCCGCCTTCGGCAAACACGCCCAGCAATTCTCCTTCGTCCAATGCATTGCGCGCCTCTTTAAATGCTGCGCGAATTGATTTTGGACCGCCGGCCATCAAAATTACGCCGGTGAAATCGGCCCATTTCTTCATGACGAAACTCTTAAAGTTCCCTGCCCAAGCAATAATCCGAATCGTACGCGGTGGAAAAACGCGAAAGATGACCGCGTCCAGCCATGACGAGTGGTTGGGCACAAGAACGGCCCCTCCAGAATCTGGGATGTTCTCGATGCCGGTGACGCGTACGTTGTAGACGACCCGCAACATGACAAGCCACGCCATCCTGACCATTTCGCGCGAAAGACGGTAGATCGAGTAAAGGACGACGGGGATTGTCATCAGCCCCATAATCAGAAACACGCTGCGCGCACTGAACAAGGGAAGTTTACCGGATTGCTGAAGGACTTTCCGCGCCTGCCGTTGTTGGACGCTGGAAAAACGTCCCGCTTGGTTAAAATTTGCCATCGACGTCTGGAGTTCGGCCTCCGTTCGTAAATCGATCTCGCTGTTGATCATTTTCGAAAACGCCGTCGTCCGAAGAGAATCTGGCAACGGCGCAAGGAAACTCTCGGGCTTCAGGGAAATCAGTGATCCGGTCGTTTTATCTGCCGCGGCCAATTGCTTGCCTGCCGCGGAAGCGTACTGCTCAACTGCCGCCTGTATCTTGGTTGCATCAGCATCGGAGACCGAGGACGAGAACAACGTCGAGGAAAGATTGTTTAGCGATCCCGATTCAAATCCATACGTTAGCGCTGCGTACAGAACGGCCATCAACGCAATGCCCGAGAAGGTCATGAAGTTTGCCGCAGCGAGAATGGCACCACGCCGGTCCAACGGGCTGTTGTGTTGCAAATACGATGCCAGCGGCACGTCGAAGAATCCTGCGCTGATCCCGAGTCCTGCCAACAGCGCACAGGCGATCACAAAATTCAGGCCAACAAATTCACCGATGAAATCCGCTGGCGTGAAAAACAGCAGCAATCCAAACACGCACATCCCCAGCGCACCCCAAGGCACCAAGCCAAGTTGAATCTTGCCGCCGGAGATGATGCCCGCCAGCAAACTTCCGACTCCCAAGCCCAGCACGAGCGAAACCAACAGCGGGAGTTTTTCGGTTTCATTGATGCTGCCGCTTTCGGCCGCGAACGTGTCGATATTCAATTGAGCGAAACTGGCGATGGAATAAAAGAAGACACCACCGAGCGCCACGCGAAAAAGACGCCCCATGGAGAACAGGCTGAAGAGATCGCGAAGCGTATGGTCCGGGATGTTTTTCGGAAATTTTGCATCGGGGTTAGCGGCTCCCTGTGATTGAATCGAAAGACTAATCAGCGTCCCAACGACCGCGATGCCGATGAGTGTCGCCCCGGTCAGCCAGATATTTGATTGGCCACGATCTCCCGCCATATCGGCCAACCAGCCACCGATCCCCATCCCAATAATCACGGCGGAGAGGGTTGCGAGGTTGAAGATGCCGTTGCCGGTCGAAATATCCGATTCGTCCAACAGTTCAGGTATCGTCCCGATCTTCGCCGGTGCGAACAATGCACTTTGTGCTCCCATCAAGAACACGGTCACCATCAACAATGACAGACTGCCTAACAGCAACGAGCCAACGCCAATCACCATCACGATGATCTCCAGCACCTTACAGGAAACGATCACGTCACGCTTACTGAACCGATCGGCCAGCCACCCCGCCGGCGAGGCGAGCAATAGATAGGGCACGACGAACAGGATCGTGCCTAACATCAAGATCTGACCTTCATTGCCGGGTGTGACGTAGGTTTTCCCGGCACCAATCACGAACCACCGAAACGCGTTATCGTTGATCGCGGTTAGCCAATTGGTCCAGAGAAGGCTTTGAAAGCTGGGAGCCCAGATGCTGGAACGTTTTTCTTGAGAGTCGATAGCAGTGGAAGCCAAGGGTGTGGTCCTGAGAGGAAAAGGTCAGCCAGTGTCTCCGAAAAATTGGTTCGGTCGGCGATGTGGGATACGGTTGATGAACTCGCAATCTCGATCGATGGCGTTCATTGAGCCCCCATAGCATAGCGTTTGCCGGCGCCGCTTGCTGCCTCAGTTTCGCGACTCAAATAAGCAGGCCGCTTTTTCGCGCAGGTCTTTTGCATCGGTAAATGTCTCGCAGATGCCGCCTGGGACATCGTCGCATATTTTTTCCCACCGATCGGTGGCAATGGGGTGATCTGGAAGTGCGCGAATAAACAGCCCGACAATATTACCGGGGAACTTGCGACAGATTTTACGGTAGATTTCGGGATCTTTTTCGCCGGAATCACCAATCAAAATGTACCGTCTGGCCGGCAAGCTGCGAATCAGCTTTTGAATCGCGAATCGCTTTCCCTTGCGGTGCAGAATTACTTTCTTCAACAGCTGGTCGCGCAGTCGAAAGTTCCTCAGGTGCATCGTGCCGCGCGGAAAATCATCTTCTTTTCGCCACAGGTCGAGTGATTCGAACAGTTGCCACGGACTGGCCGAAACGTAGTGGAAACTGCTGCCTAGGGCCGCCCAGTGTCGATAGGTCTCTGCCATTTTCGGCACCGACTTGAATTCGCGCATGAACGTGTTGTGCAGCAACTCTCGCCGGTTTCCGACGCACGATTCCTTGATCGTGTCATCGATGTCCGAAACAACACTGACCCCATGCCGAGGAATCAGACAGATCTTGTTCCCGACCACCGGTTCTCTATCTTCACTCAAGTCGCTTTCTTGGTCCGACAGGAAGATCTCAAATTTGATCGTTCCGGCCATCTGCGTATCGGCTGAAGTATCGGCTGAAGTATCGGCCTGCGCACCGGTCAGTGATCCCACGTGCTCTTCGTCTAGTAAAAACCACTGCTCGAAGCGGCCATTGCGTTTTGTTTTCTTTTCAAATTCAAATGTCTGGTCTCCGAATCTGACCGTGATGCGTGGACGAGATTCACAACTGGCCATAAACGGTGTGACGCGCCGCAAAAACAACTCGCCAGCCATCTCCTTAGGCGTCGCCTGCATGACTCCGCCCAGCATTCGAATCAACATCTTTTGTCGACGATTGAAGATCACCGGCGACTGCCATGCGACTCCCGAAACGCTCACGCACCAACGCCCGTCAGGCAGTTGAAAGCCGTAACCGGGATAGGCAGATAGCCCAATGGAGGTTTGATTTGAAACGCCAGTATCGATGGGATAGCCGTAATTCTTTTTTCGAGAGTCACATTTCGTGAACGCAATTGAATCAACGTGATGGAGATAGACGATTCTTCACACGCGTGCCTAAGGCACCATCATTGCAGATAATTGGCTTGGAAAGGAGTCTTCAAACCAAAAAAAAGGGCGGCTTGAAAGCAAGCCGCCCTTGTTTTGTTGTTCTTTCGGCGTTGGGCGTTAGTCCCACCACCATTGTCCGTCTTGGAGATTGTCAAAGACAACCGAAGACTTAACTTCGTTGATTTTGCCCTCAGTATCGACGGTCATCTTATCGGAGTTCAAGCAAACACGCGGTTGGATTGTGACTCCACCAGCAATTGCCGGCAATAGGTAACTGCCTTTCCAAACTGCGTTAAGAACTGCGTCGACCTTTTTCGGGGCTCGGAAGCGCTCGACCGAGACAATCGACTCGTCGCCGAAAGAATCCATGGACCAGCCAGCTTTCTCGTAGAGTCCCATTTTCTGGATAAACGCTGCCGCGATCGAGATGTCCATCAGGTTTCTCAACTCGCCGTACAGCGGAGTGACCTCAGCCAGTTTATCGTAGGCTTTAGTAAACGAAGTCGTGAACTTCACACTCGCTTTGTTTAGCTTGCCTGTTCTAACACGCAGTCCGTTGTTTGAAATGGTCTCATTTTCGCCTAGGAGTTGAACGCCAGAACCGGTCAGTTCCATTGCCATCGAGTCTTCCGCAACGGTGACTGAGTTGTAGTTTGGTTGGAAGAACCAGCGCTGCATGGCCGAGGCAGAACGTGTTGTCGCCACTTCCATGAAGCTAGTGATTTTGACCCGTGGGCGCTCGAGGCCAATCCCGATCAGTTTCATGTTGTAATCCGCTTCAGCAAGGACCTGAGCGAAGTGAGTGTTCGGCGACACACCTTTGATGGAGACTTCTTGGTAGCCAAGCGAATCTCGGAGGTGTCGGGCTGCGTTCATCGCTTGGTTGGGTGCAACTGCTCCTAAGCGGCGTTTCTCATTGTTGAAGTTTCTGAGTCCTTCTTGTGTAGGATCGATCGAAACTGAAATGACGCGCGTGTTATTGTTGTCAGGACCGAAAGCTCGCAGCGCGACAATCAAGTCTTGAAGTTGCAGGACTGCCTGACCAGTGCTCATGCCGACCACGTGATCATTCGCAGTACGGAAGTACCCTTCAGCAGGGCCGGCAACAACGATGTCGTCCGTTTCTGGATAGTAGAAGACGTGGGTGATGCGAGTCAGTCCAGCCATGTACTGCATGTCATCGGGAATAGGTTTGCCTGCGTCGAGTAGTTCTCTGACTTGTTTTTCAAGTCGAACCAACGAGACCTTGCGCAGCTTGCTTTGCTTCTGCAGTTTTTGATCGACGCTGACTTTGGCTTCGTTGAGCCGTCGCATCGTGAGTGCACCTGTTGCATCAACTTTGGCACGTGAAGACAGAAAACCTTCCGCGTCGATTTTGACACCACCGGCAGCGGTGTTCGCGACAGCGTCGTCACCTCCTCCGCCACCTCCTCCGCCACCAGCTTGTGCAAAAATAGGTTGCGTCGACAACGCTACAGCGGCAAGGAACATTAGAGCTGCCAAAAATGAGTATCGCCCGAGCATTCGATTTTCTCTCCGGTAAGTCATAGAAGGATGAACAGGTGGTGTTACCCAGTGTCTATCGCATCTTTTTTGGGCCTGTCCCCATGATTTTTATCTGGGGCCAAACGGTCAATTTCAATTGGAATTTCCAACATAATATTAATCGCCCGTAGCAAAAGTGACAGTAAAAACTTGCGTTTCTTCTGCTTGTTGGGTGAATCGTCTCAAAGGGGGGTAAATATACCGCTTTTGACGCCAAACATTGGAATCCCTTAAACGACCTATAGCCCGAAAGAAACAGCAAAATGATGCCCATTTGGTTCGCCAGCTAGCGTGACTAGGCGGACTAGGATGACTCTTCCGAATCTTCTCCCAACAC
>CALKXO010000529.1 GCA_938003615.1 uncultured Pirellulaceae bacterium
CAATTTCAATCCGTGACGGCTGGGACCTCTACATTGAAAAACGAAGCATCCCTATTCATCTCGGCGGTCTTAATCAGTCCAGCATCCGGAAGTACAAAGGTCACCAAAAACGTTTCGTCGCATACAGCCAGGCAAACAACGTTTCTTGCTGGTCACAGGTAGACCGTGAATTGCTTGAGCACTATGCCATGGGACTTGATAACACCCTGGCCCCAATCACGATCCATGACGACCTGACGATGGAGATTTCGGTATCAAACTTGCTGATCAAAAATAAGCATATTTCGTATGACTGCAAGATCAACTGGCAACTCCAAAAGCCTCCCGGAGCGGAGCAGTATTGCTATGAACGGGATGAGGTTACAAGGATGCTCGCTCTTGCAAAAACTAACAAACGGTATCCGTGGTTCCACCCAATGATCTTTCTGTTGAGCCATACGGGCGTCCAGATTGGGGAAGCGATCAATTTAAAGTGGACGGACATCGACACCAAACGAGGTGTGATCCACATTCGTGATGAAACCTACAAGAAAAAAGAAGCCGGCAAAGAACGTAGAACAGTAAAGGGAAAAAAGTCGAGGATCTTGCCGATTCATCCCTCATTCTCACAATTCATTTCGACCTACCCACGCGGCTCAAAGTATTTCTTGGTTGGCAAAGACGGACGTAAGCGCAGCTACAGCCACACCCTAGATCCCTTCAAAGATCACATTATCAAGCCCCTGATGAGTGAATTCCCGACACCCGAAGGCGAACTTGGGTTCGCAGATGGTCGGTTCCATTCATTCCGACACTTTTTTGTCAGCGAGTGTTTCGCTGCCGGCATCCCAGAGAGTGATATCAAGGATTGGGTTGGGCATTCCGAATCAAAGATCCTTCAGCTCTACCGTCACATCCGCAGTAAATCAGCTAAAGCCAATATGGGCCTAGGAGAATTTGGAGCATAGTCGCTCCGCGTTTATTTTTAACTTTGACTACGTCAGAAGATGAGTTCGTTGTAACGGAATCACAGATCGTTTTTGTCCCAGTTTCAACTGTTTTTTGTCCCAGTTAGAACTCTCACACGCAAGCAAACGAATAAAAGCCAGGAAAAACAGAGGTTTCCTGGCTTGGCTTAAAAGTGCGGATGAGAGGATTTGAACCTCCACGGGGTTGCCCCCACTGGCACCTGAAGCCAGCGCGTCTGCCAATTCCGCCACATCCGCATGATGTCTTAACCCGGTATTGGCCCAGAGTTATACGCCATCAGTGCACTCCGTTTCAAGCCTCAATCGGGATTTCTCAAAATCACTTTAAGCTCCATCAGCCCGCTACCGAGAAGAAGCTGAGTAAAAATGAACCACAGAGGACACAGAGATTCACAGAGAAAATACTCGTTCTAATCCTCTGTGAAACTCGGTGGCCTCCGTGGTTGAAAATCCATCCGGCATCCTGCCGAAAGTGACATTGCCGCTATCGGCTAGTATCGAGCAACCGCTTCGTCAATCTCTTGACTCCAGATGTCGATACCGCCGGTCATGTTCCGAGCCTGAGGAAAACCGTTCTCGCGTAGAAACTGAACCACTCGCAGACTGCGCGACCCGTGATGGCAGTGAACCACCAACGGTTGCTCCTTCCACGGACCAAGCTCATCCAACCGTTCGGGAATCGACCGCATCGGGATCAGCTTCGCTCCCTCAATCCGACACGTCTGGTGCTCGTCAGGTTCGCGACAGTCCAACAATAAAAACTCTTCGCTGCTGTGTTGCTGCAGCAACTGCGAGGTGGCTTGAACGTCGATTTCGATGGGTGAGTTTTCTGACATGCTGTTTGGTTCTTTAATGATTCAGGGGTTGTGGTCTGAGGCCTAGCGGCCTCAGTTACGGATGGTAGCGGATGGTAGCCCTCCCCGTCGGTGAACCTCCGACCCTCCCGGTGGGAGGGTGGCAGTGATTAAAGCGCGGAGTGATCGGTCGCAAGAGTTTGTTAGCCCAAAACGTTTAATGGCCTAACACGCTTCTTAATGACCTAACACGTAGGCAAAAACCAATGGAGCGACAATTGAGGCGTCTGAGTTAATCATAAACGTTGGCGTGTCTTCGGCAAGTTTACACCATGTGATTTTCTCATTGGGCACGGCTCCCGAATAAGAACCGTACGAGGTCGTCGAATCAGAAATCTGAGCAAAATACTGCCAGAGCCGAATGTCTTTCTTCAGATCTTGAATAATCGTCGGTACCGCACAAATCGCGAAATCGCCCGCGATCCCGCCGCCAATCTGAAAGAAACCAATGCCCCGTCCATGGCGATCAGCGGGAGGACCGTCGGCGTCCAAGTACCAGTTGACCAGATTTTCCATCTGCTGGGTCCCGCTGGCAAGCGCATGGTGCGAGCCAATTTTCTTTTCGATCACTCGGGCGGCAAAGATGTTACCCAGTGTTGAATCTTCAAATCCCGGACAGAACACCGGAATACCCTTCTCCCATGCCGCCAACATCCAAGAATTCTCCGGCGCTATCTGATAGTGGGGCTTTAGGCTGCCGGACGCAAAAATCTCAAAGAACACCTCGGCCGGTGTAAGACTTTTCCCCGCGCTGGCATTTTTGGCGCAGATGTTCATGAAATGGTCCTCGATGTGCCGCATCACCGTTTCGGGGATGCAAGTATCGGTCACTCGATTGAACCCTTTCTCCAACAGCGCCTGTTCATCGGCCGGTGACAGATCCCGATAGTGCGGCACCAGTTCGTATTCATTGTGGGCCACTAAATTGAAGACATCTTCTTCGAGGTTGGCTCCGGTGCAAGAGATGGCGTGAATTTTGTCTTGTCGGATCATCTCGGCCAACGAGATCCCCAACTCGGCAGTGCTCATCGCCCCGGCCAGCGAGACCAACATTTTTCCGTCGCCAGCCAAATGATCGCGCCACCCTTTCGCGCTGGCGACCAACTCGCGCGCGTTGAAGTGAAGGAAGTTTTGGTCCAAGAAATCGCTGATTGGTGAGTTCGGCATGTTGGGGTCTGGAATGATCAAACAGTTGGATGATGCTGCGTTCCTTTTCTACCAAAGAGGCATTTTGGAAACACCCCTGTTGCCAAAGGTTCTCATGCCGCGTTTTTGCATCACGAAAATTGAGGCGAAAAAAAACGGGTTTTCGTGGCAATTCAGGTCGGATTGCGGGCTCAGAGCGTCAATCGGCCCAAATAACCTCACCGCAATTTACGCCCTGGCATCAGCATTGCGTCTGGGGTAGCTCATCAATCGATTTCTTCCTTTCTAAGGAGGTCCCGGTTGTAAGAACGAGAACTCCTCGAGCATCCTCGCTGCAGACTCTCACGGGTCCCCGCCTTAACTTCCCACCTAAAAGCATTTCCTCTCGAGCAACTCCCCCCACCTGTTGCTCGCCACGAATATAACTCAAAAGAGAACCAACACGATGCACGCAAATCAACTAGCAGAAATTGGCTCATGGGTCGCCGTTCATTCAGCGAATCTGGTCTTTGGCCGCCAACCACAAACGCTCACTTCTTCCAACGAGTACTGGACCGCTTCCAAATGCAGGCTCCAACGCTGGATTACGGCCATCAAAATGTTTGAAAACGACATTACCGACCCGTCTGAAGGTCACGATCCTTGGCCGGCGTTGGAAACCGTTGTCGAAGAAATTCTAGTTTCCGAATTTCTAACGCGTGTTTGGGCTGCATCTGTTTTGTGCCACGACCAATACCACCAGTCGGATGAACTACACGGACTGGCTCACTCGACATTCATCAGTCACATTGAGGCTCGCAATCGAGCCGTTAGATTGCTGTTGATGGGTCAAGCGCTTAACGAGAAAGTTTTTGACCGCATCAATTTGCTTCGCCGCAAGCTTGAGCGCTGGACCGATCTGTTCATGGCTCAACTTCCTAACCTAACAATCGCTCAGCAGTTTGGGTTCTCTCCGGAACGCATCGCTGATTTTTACAACGAGCGACGACAGGACGCAGGCCCAGCGGTGGTCCGCCGCCAGCAAGTCCTGATGGCATCGTTCGCCGCTGACATGAACGCCTTCGGTCGTCACTCGGCCAACCCCGCTTTCAATCGTCAAATCGCAGCGGGAGTACTGACCTGTTTCCCGTCGAACCGCTTTGATTCTACTGGATTGCCAAAATCAGCACGAATGCTGTGGATGGAAAAATCGCAGAACGACACTCAGGTTCTGGTCGAGCAACTGGCTGACTTTGAAACCGAGTCGCTGGAAAAATCGACTCGATTCATGGCTTAAACCACGCCCTCATCATCGCTCCTGGTCGCCAATCGTCGGACCAAGCTGGATTCGACGGTAGCCAGACGATAGAATGGGACTACGACATGTGTTAAACGATTCATCCATTTCACTCACCGGCAATTCCATGAAAACAATTCTCAATAGGCTCTGCTTTATTCTGGCTGTCAGTATTCTGTTGACCGGCTGTGAGGGCAAAAAGGTTGCCGAAAAACCCAAGCCTGAGCCCATCGTTGGCAAAACGACTCAGGACATAACAGAGTACGATCCGGCGGCTGGGAAAGTGGTCAGCGAAGGCAAGTACGAATCAAGCTTGGTCAAGATGGCGATGGGCAATGCGCGTGCCTACGGTAGCGCGGTCGAGAATATCCAACTTCCGCGCGTGAATCAGCTGATCGAGATGCACCGAGCCGCGACAGGTGAGTATCCAAAGACCCATCAAGAATTCATGGACGAGGTCATTTACAAAAACGATTACAAACTGGTCATGCTGCCGCATGGTTCGTCTTATCAGTACGACGTGGCCAACCACAAAGTGATTGTAGTAAAAGAGAAGGCTGACGAGTGAATCAGTTGCAGCGAACCCGTTTCGGCCGGCTGCCGTGAACGCGCTTCGGTTGCTGAGGCTCAATAGCCCAACTGATTACTCGAAGTTGTCCGCGTCGCCGACTTAGGCGCCCAGACAAGTCACACATCGGTAAATTTTTTGTGCTGATTCAAGTGATACTTGCCGCCGCCATAAAGAGTCACAACGCCGGATCGCAATCCGGACTCTTTCGTTGCTGCCAACTCGATTTCACCAATTCGCGCGCGGCGTGCGACAGCTGCTTCTGCGGCAGACAGGTCTCCCGCCACAGCCAAGTTGACTTTTTCGGTCACGTCGTTGATCTGGAGCAACTGGTTTAAGGCGAGCGGCAAATAGGTTCTTACCTGCCGTAGCTTGGGCACTCTTGCCCGAGTCCCTAAGTGCTCGGGCAGGAG
>CALKXO010000530.1 GCA_938003615.1 uncultured Pirellulaceae bacterium
CATATGTGTAACTTCTCCTTTTTCACGCCCGTTAATGGTTTGAAGAAGTTCGCCGCTTTCCAGATCAACGATTCTTACAATTCCGTTTGCGTCGCCTGCCGCGCCCATTCGTCCAGATATTGCTGAGCTGTAGATGCTGACGACTTCGGACTCAGGAACCAACGTGACCACACGCGTTCGTTTGCCAGTGCTAATGTCATAAACTTGGAGGCACGTATGCGAAGCTATCACGAGACGCTTATTTTCACCATCCAAATGAACGCCACGAAATAATTTACCCCCATTATGTGTCGGGTCAGTTCCAACTGGAAAAGTTGCAACCAACTTTCTGGAATGAACTTCGCGAATCTCGACACCAAAAAAATCTTCATCGCCCCGTGAGTAACCTAAGAGGTCAGTCTTCATCCCAACGACTGCATCGTCACTTTTCTCTTCTGACTGTTTGGAGCCGTTTTCAAACGCGACCTTGGCCTCCCGCGGATTTTTGTATTTGGCAACCCACGCAAAAAGTTTCCCGTTAGATGATACGCAAGGCGTACCAGTTCTACCCGTAAACACTTTGAAACTAAATGATGCCAAGAAACTTCCATCAGCAGCACTACGCATTTCATGAAATCCATTCGACATGCACCACAATGTCATATCGTTTGTATTGGAAGGCTTAAAATCAACAAAGGATTGGCCGCTTCCATTGTCGGCGATCATCTTTCTAGTAAGAGTCACCCTTTCTTCTTCAATTTTACCTCTCGGGACGAAAGCAAGCCTAAAATCACTTCCAGCAGTGCCGTCGAATTTCCTGTAAACGTCTGCCAGTTTCATCCCGACCAAGGAGTCGACCTCGCTGCTTAAGCCATCTGCAAAACCAACAAGCTCGGAACCGATTGTGAGTTTTTCGCATTTATCAGCTGGGCTCCCAGCATCGAGCTTACTGACCACGATTTTTCCATTTTTTTCCGCGATCTGTAACCCGGAATATCCTTTCGGGCGGTTCAGCGACGTTGGCAATTCCGACTTGTCTGCAACTCGAATGAGCTTGCTATCTCTTTCGCCAACATAGTAGATGCGTTTTCCATCTACGGAATAGACAACAGAGAATGGAGATTCATTTCTCGTATTGGTGATTTCACCGTCTGAAGATCTGATAAACATCAGCCCGCCAGTTGTCGATACAGTGATCTCAGATCCGTCTGGCGAAACCGCAATGTCACGAACGTTCGGACGGCTATAGCGATTTGAACCTTTCGTTCGAACTGTAAATCGGTCGCCAACAGAAACCTGTTGAGCAAATACAGCAGATGAAGGAAATGCGAAAATCGAAATCAGTAGTAGTCGAGTAATCATTTTAGCCAGCCAGAAGCAATGTTTAACTTCTCTACTCTAATTGAGCCTTCGTCAGTTTCCAGAATAAATAACTTTCCCTCAAACGGCTGGTGTGAAACAGCAAGGTCATCGACGAAAAAACCTTGCCATCACGGCTACAAGGAATTGAAAAGCGCACGCGGGATTGAACGTAAAAACTGGCTGGCAAATTGAGTTCGCGAGTTTCTCTCCATAGCGCAGGACAGAACAAGATGATCACGGGCTCTCGTGATTCCGACGTAGAACAATCGTCGCTCCTCTTCGATTGCCGCGTGCCCCGAATGGACGGCAGCAAAGTGTGGCAATCGCCCCTCTTCCAACGCAGGGATAAATACGATCGGAAATTCCAGACCCTTGGAAGAATGAAGCGTCAAAATTCTGATGCCGCCCTCACCCTTTATCCTGACGCCGTTGGATTCAAGATATGCGCGAATGATACTGCCTACGCTGTGCGACCGAACGAGAATCGCGATGTCTGAATAGTCAAAGTTCGACTCTCGGAATTGCCCGATCGTGTGAAGGATAAAGCGTCGTTCGTTCAAAGACGAGTTCAGCCGCGAATACTGAACACTTCCCGCAACTTCGCGGCACGCAGTTAATTGCTTCTCAAAACGATCGGAAGCCTTAGCCGTTACACTGTTCGCCAGTCGAACAACAGATTTCGAGCACCGATAGTTTCGATGAAGTGTAACCAATTTGGCTGCTGGGAAGTGCGTTCCAAAAGAGCGAATTAACTCTCTGGACGCACCTTGGAAACTGTAGATGCTTTGGTCGTCGTCGCCAACAACGAACAGGTTATTCTCTTCTGTCATCAGCGAACAAAGAATCTTGAATTGCACTACGTTTGTATCTTGGAATTCGTCGACCATGACGAACCTAAACCGTTCGCGGAACTCAGCTCGGACTGATTCGTTTTCGGCTAGAAGCTTTGCTGCGAGAATTACCAACTTGTCGAAACTGAGATCGACGCCAATCCTGAATTTTGGACTCAAACCGACTCTGTACCCGTGGTCTCGCACTATTTCCATTGCCAAGGAATGAAAGGTTCCGACCTTGACGCCTTGTGAACGATCGCCAACCAACTCCAACACTCGATGCTTCATCTCAGCTGCGGCCTTGCGAGTGAATGTCAAAGCAAGAATCTGCTCGGGTTTGGTGCCAGCTGAAATTAGGCTGGCGATCCGACAGGTGAGCACTCTTGTTTTCCCGGTTCCCGCTCC
>CALKXO010000531.1 GCA_938003615.1 uncultured Pirellulaceae bacterium
GATGTGATTGATTTGATCAGACAAGAATATAAAGGTTTCGAAGGTTGCCGTGAACTACGGAGCAAGCCGCTCGATCGTTCGCGGACGTGCGTTTGGGATCGTTTTTTCCGAACGTTCGGCCGCTTTGAGGTGATTTGGACAATAACATTCTACTGATACGATACGATAAAGCTACAATTTCACAAACCACAACGGTGTAGAAAACGTACGGAACATGCTCCAGAAAGACGGGAGCCGCCCAATGCCAACTCGGGCACCTCCAAACCGCTATTGCCGGCAACTGTTTTTTCCAGCGTAGGGATCAATGATCAAAGTCCACGAATTGACGAAAATCTTCAAAGTGCGTGACAATGACTTTGTTGCCGTAGACCACGTTTCGTTTGAGGTGCAGCCGGGATCTGTGTTCGGTCTACTAGGGCCCAACGGTGCTGGGAAGACGACGACGATGCGGATGATCCTCGGACTTCTTCCGGCTGACGAGGGCTACGCGGAGATTTCAGGAGTGAGGTCTGACCGCGATCCCAACGGCGTTAAACGTCAAGTTGGTTTTGTGTCTGCGTCGGCAGGTGTCTATCAATGGCTGACAGCGCGTGAGATGCTTGAATTTTTCGGTGATATTTATGGCTTGGATCCGGAAGAATCCGACGCCCAGATCGATGCACTTGCGAAGTTGCTGGATTTTGAGCGCATTCTGTCCAGTCGCTGCACCACGCTCAGCACCGGAGAGAAGCAACGTGTTAATCTTGCCCGCGCATTGATGCATGATCCGCCAGTGATGATTCTCGATGAGCCGACGTTGGGGTTGGACGTGGTCGGTAGTCAAGTGATTTTTGACTACATTGATTTGTTGAAGAAGCGTGGCAAGGCAATCGTGCTGTGTACTCACCGACTGGAACAGGCTCAGCGCATTTGCGGGCAGTTTGGTTTGCTGCATCGTGGAGAAATGGTCAACAACGGATCGCTCGCTCAATTACGTAACGAAACAGGAAAAGAAGATTTGGTAAGCATGTTTATTGATTTGATTCGGCAATCTGAAAACGATGACGGCTCCGAAGTTGGAAACGCGCTCGGGACCAACGGAGTGGCCTGCTGATGTCAAATGTAGCAACACGCGGCCAACGGTCGTGGTTCTCGCGCTTAAAAAGGCTGACGTCGAAAGAGCTTCGCGAAACGCTGCGCGATCGACGTACCATCGTCACGCTGATTCTGATGCCGCTTTTGGTATATCCAATCCTTAGCCTCGTCTTTCGTACTGTGCTGATGTCGACGCTCGAGGGTTCCCTTGGTGGTGGAAAGCCGGCGGTTCTAAAGATCGCGTTTGATTCGAATCTTGATGAATCCAAAACGATAACGTTTATCCAAACGATGGGACATCAAATCGATCTCATCGATGCCACAGTTGTTGCTGAGCTTGAGCGGACCGAAAGTAACAGTCAAACGAACACGCTTGATCCCGCGCCCGTCGGTAACGCGGGTAACACGAGTTCTGAGATTGCAAGTTCTGAAATCGGGACACCAGAAATTACTAACGTTGGGAAAGGACCGAAATTTGACAAATTCGTCGCCCATCAGTGGTTTCGTCCAAACGAAGAGGACCTTTCTCTTTCAATGTCGGAAGTGGTATTGAAGAACGATGTCGATTTAGGTGTTGGTTTTGTGTTTCCCACGCACAACAAGGCTGGTATGCCGGTTGGCATCTCGATAGTAAGACGCAATACCGCTAACGGTCGAGCAGCGGCAGAATATTTTCAGGAGAAGCTCAGGAATCTCAATCGAGTTCAGGTTGCCGACCGTCTGCGACGGAATGGGTTGATGGCGGACGATCCGTTGGGACTCCAACCGATCGTTGTGGCGGTCGATCCTGACGCGCCGCCATCGACCAGTACATTCTCGTTGGCGTCGTTGATCCCGTTGGTGTTGGTTTTGATGACCGTTACCGGAGCGGTCTATCCGGCGATCGACTTGACTGCCGGCGAACGTGAACGGGGGACGCTGGAAACGTTAATGGCGGCACCCGTTCCGAAGGTCAGTATTCTGATGGCCAAATTTTTCGCTGTGTGGACAGTAGCGATTTTTACAGCGCTACTGAACATGGTCGGGATGGCGGCGACGGTCTGGACGTTTCAGTTTGAAAAGATCTTGTTAGGTCCAGGCGGGTTCAGCCTGCCAGTGATCCTGAAGATTTTTGGCCTGCTCGTTTTGTTTAGCGCTTTCTTTTCGGCATTGATGTTGGCGGTAACCAGTTTTGCTCGTTCGTTTAAGGAGGCTCAGGCCTATCTAATTCCGATCATTTTGCTTTCGATGGGGCCCGGGCTGATGGCAATGAACCCCGCGCTCAAATTGGCGGGGATTTTTTGTGTGACGCCGATGGTGAATGTGTTGTTGCTAGGACGCGATGTGATTAATCAAGACGTTGAGTGGTTTCCGGCGATGCTCGCGGTCGTCTCGACAGCCCTTTATGCTTTGGTTGCGATTCGATTTGCGGCAAATCGTTTTGGCGGTGACGACGTTTTGTACGCGAGTCAAGGATCCTTTGGTGATTTGATCACTCGTCCCAAAACGGTGCAGAGTCACTTTACGATGAACGCCGCCATGTTCGGTCTTGCTTTGTTGTTGCCGATCAATCTAATTGCAATTGGTGCCTTGGGACGAATGGCGAAAGTGCTTGAGACTCAGTATACGACTTGGGCGTTGTTGATGATGTCGTTTACCTTCCTTTCTTTCTTCTGTGTACCGTGGTTGATTGCTGTCGCGCGGCGGGTGTCTCTTCGTACTGGATTTGCCAGTGGCTTGCCAAGTCGTTGGGTTTGGTTGCCGGCCATTTTGTTGGGGTTGTTCATGTGGCCAGTCTTGGCAGCGTTCGTCGATCAATGGTACGGCTTTACGGCGTTGTTCCAAGGTGCCGAAGCAGCGGCCCAACGACACGATGCCCTGATTGAATTGACCAAGGGACAAGTTGAGAAATTTCGGACGCTGCCGGTTGTTGTTGTGGCGTTTGCGTTCGCGATCGTTCCAGCCGTTTGTGAGGAGTGGTTTTTTCGTGGGATGATCATGCAAACGTTGCTCAAACGCGCTGAGGCATGGAAAGCGATTTTGGTTTCCGCAGCGTTGTTCGGTTTCTTTCACATCCTCTCTAACAGTACGATCTCTTTGGACCGGTTGCTCCCGACAACGTTGATGGGGGTGCTGTTGGGGTACGTTTGCTATCGCTCAAAATCGATTTGGCCGGGGGCCATTTTGCATATGCTGCATAACGGTTGTCTCGTGTTTCTGGGATACTTTCAGCCGCAGTTGAGTCAGTTGTCTTGGTTTCCTGAAGAAGGTGCTGATGTGCCACTGATGTGGGTAGTACCTGCGATCGTTGTTAGTCTGATTGCGGTTGGAATGATCTCCGCTGCGAAGGCTCCTGAAGAGGTGGTTAGTAGCGCTGCGTGACCTGAAATGAATCGAGGGGCTGTGACTTTGACGACAATCAGTTCGGTGAAAAGCCGAACCTACGGAGATTCGATTTTTCACCGAGTTTTGCTGTGTTGCTTGCAGGTGGCGTACTGTTTGGTGTGGGCTGACTCCGCGCGGGCACAGGATCGCGAATCGCTGCTTCCAAAGCAGGACATGACTGATCAAGTGAAGCTGATTGACGGTTTTCGGTTGGTTAAGCTGGCGGGCAATAAGGAAATACCTAATGCTTTCGCATTGGCTGCGCATCCTTCTGGCGATCTTGTTGTTTCTGGACCGGGCTATCTACGACGTTTGAAGTTTTCCCAAGACAGTTTGGCCAAAGTGATTGACCTTCCACATCCGCCTGCTGGCGGCGCACAGGGCCTTTGGTGTGAGGGAGAAAATCTTCTTTTTGTCGGTGGCGAGGGGGTATGCCGACTCAAGGAAGTACTGGGCGATTTGTCTGACGCGCAGCTGCAAAGGCTTCCCGGACCAGATGTGTTGCTGAAGATCGATGTCGGCAAAGAACATCAAGCACACGCGATTCGCAAAGGGCCTGAAGGGTGGTGGTATCTTATTTGCGGGAACGATACCGAATTGGATTCTAAGTTCTGGTCCGACAAAGACTCGCCCGTCAGAGATCCAGAAGCGGGGTGCTTGCTGCGATTTAATCTCGAAGTAGATGCGTATCAAGTCTTCGCGCATGGATTTAGAAACGCATACGATTTTGATTTCGGGGCTGACGGGAGTGTCTATGTTTATGACAGTGATGGCGAGCGTGATATTTCACTACCGTGGTATCGTCCGACACGCGTGTTTCGCGTCGAGGCCGGCGACCATGCCGGGTGGGTGAATAAGAGTTGGAAGCGTCCGTCATATTTTCCCGACATGCCGATCGAAGTGGCCGCGCTGGGACGCGGAAGTCCAACTGGCGTTAGTTACAACGGTGGCCAGCAAATGGGAAAGTCGCTGGCGCGTAAGTTGTTTGTTGGTGACTGGACTTTCGGACGAGTCGTCGCGATTGATGTGGCGGACAACGCTGGGGAACCGGTTGAAGTTCTATTATCCAAGGGGCAATTTGGGTTTGCCGTAACCGATATGGTCATCGGAGCAGACGGCTTGCTGTATGTGACTGTCGGCGGACGCGGTACCGAAGGCGGTTTGTTTCGGATTGAGCCGATTGAATCAGTAATTGATTTTGATGGTTCGAATTTATTGACCTCAGTTGCTGACCAAAACGCGCAGATGCGTAGGCGCCGTGCGGTGAAAGACTCGAAATCGCCGAAAGCTATGGAGAGAATTCGAAAAGAGCAGCTAAAGCTTGGGGGCTGTGGTGGATGCGACGGAATGATGGCTGGGTACACGGCGATACATCCGCAACCGAAGGGAAACATACAGGCTGCTAAACTCGCTGAGGAGATAGCAGCACAATTGCTGAAAGAAAAGCTTGCTGCTCTGAGAAGCATTAACGTTGGTGAAAGAGACATCAGTGATGACAATCTGAGGAAGTTGGTTGCCAGTGCAAAAGAAACCGATGAGCTATTCAGATTGTTCGCAATGTCTAGAATCAAATCGGATAGCGTGAGTCGCCAAGTCTTTTTGATCTTCGCGACCGAGAAGGATCCGATTCGTGGGATTCATTTGTTGAATTGTTACAGCTTCATAGGCAACTCGGCTTCCGCTCAACAGGCGGCTCAGATCAGCCAGTTTTTGATCGGACTGAAACGGAGCCTAGCCAAACGTGGTTTGAACACGGACCGTAACTGGGAACCTCGAATGAAAGAGCTGGTCGCTGCATTGGCCAAGGACACACAGATCAGGACGGCGATTTTAGATTCGAACTCTCTGGGGGCCAGTGATACGCTTTACCTTGCTGAAGCATTGATCAATGCTCAGGTGGAAGACGGGCGGGACGACGTTCGATCCAAGGTTGCCAGTGTCATGCTTGCTTGGTGTAGAAAATATCCCACGGAGGTGTCCGCGCGTCATGTGCAACTATTCAGACACCACGCTGAGGCAGCCAGTTTTCTTCGATCCGTTGGAGACAACTCCCAGAACCTGCTCTCCTCCACAGTGTCCGTCCTGTTCGAGAAACCTATTGATGCCGACCGTGCAATTTTCGTGCGTGGCCTAGGCAGTCAACGACTGGAGACTAAAAAACAAGCAGCGATTGGAATCAGACGCCTGCTGGAAGGAGGCGTCAATCCACTAACCTTCGAAGAAACACAATTCACGTTCAATGCTCTCGCGCGGTTGAGCAATGACGGTCCAGGGACATCTGTCAAAAAGCAAATGATGCTGTTGCTTAAATCATCTTTTGGAAGGGAAAAGAAATACCCGGGGGCTGATCTAGCTCAAACCAAACAGTTCTTGGAGAAGCGATTTGGTCGTCCCTTCAAGCTTGAAGAGGATGGTGCGGTGGACGTTGATCAATGGATGGCAAAGATCGCGTGGGGCCAAGGTGATGTGGAGCGTGGAAAAGCGGTGTTCATCAAAGCACAGTGTGCAAGTTGTCATCAATCGGGGAGCACGCAGGTGGGAAGCTCAGCGCTTGGCCCATCGTTGGAAGGCATCACCAAGCGTTTTAGTAAACGTGCAATTTTTCAGGCCATCCTCGAACCCAATCGCGACGTAGCAGATCGCTATCGCGCTGTCTTGGTCGAAACCGAAGGCGGTGATTTTATGACGGGATTGAAAATCTATCAGTCGGTCGATGGAATCACATTGTTGTTGGCCGACGGTTCAACTGCGCGAGTCAATGCCGATCAGATTGCGGATTTAAAACAGTCCAAGAAATCTTTGATGCCAGCGCGTTTGCTAGATAATCTGACACCAACTGAAATCACCGACTTGTGGGCATTTTTGAAAACCCTGTAGTTCTGCGTTTAAGGTTGCGAAGAATTCAGGGGTTGAAGAAATATCCCCCGGCAGGAAATCTTCTTTTAGAGGCAAGAGATATCCCCCGATTTCAACGGTGCGATGGCTACCATTTCAGGCGGTTACGGATTGATGTTTTCAGGATTGTTAACTATGATGATGGGGGATGTGATGTTGGAGGCGGATGAGACTTAAACAGCACCTTTTATCATTTGGAGTTGAGCATTGAACTTTCCCTCCCCTGAATATTCCGGCGCGAGTAGAGAAACCAACAAACGAACAGCCAAGTCCAAACTGACTAACCGTGGCTTACGAAACCAAGGTGGGCTTTCGTATGGAAAGTTAGAGCCACGTTCGATGCTTGCGGTAGTGATCAGCGAGTTCGTTTCGTCCAACGTATCTTCCTTCGAAGACGGATATGGTTCGAGTCCTGACTGGATTGAGCTTTACAACAACGGCAGTACTCCTGTCGATCTCAATGGCTACCATCTGTCTGACGATCCAGCCAATCCGTTTGGATGGCGTTTTGAGCAGTCAGTCATTCTCCCGGCTCAGCAATACATGGTGGTTTTTGCCTCGGGCAACAACGAAGTCGATCCTGCTGGCTTCTTTCACACCGACTTTAAATTGTCTGCTGGTGGTGAGTACATTGGTTTGTTTGACTCGGGCGGAAATGTGCTGTCCGAATTTGGTGCCAATGGAACAGACTATCCGGCTCAGGTCACAGACATTTCGTACGGCGCTGGTGCGGGCAGTCTGATCACCCCATCAAGTGACAGCTACTATCTTGTACCGACTGGGGATATCGGTAACTCTTGGACTCAGATTGGTTTCGATGCTGCGGCGGCAGGTTTTACAGCCGGGGCAGCAGCGATTGGCTACGAGAATTCGCCGGGGAGCAATACTTCGTACACCGACCTTATTGAAATTGATCCAGAACTACCCGATGGAACGACCACGGCGTATCTGCGCACTGAATTTGAGGTTTCCAACAGTTCTTCGGTCAGCGATCTGACGCTTGACTTAAAATACGATGATGGCTTCGCTGTTTATCTCAATGGGACCTTTCTGTTCTCCAGAAACGCTGGAAACGGCCTTGCCTGGAACGCGGAGGCCTCTGGGCAAAACAGTGACCTGAATGCTCGTGTGTACGAGCCGTTCGATCTATCGGGCAATGTTGGTTTGTTACAGGATGGTACCAATGTGTTGGCCTTCCACGCGCTCAACCGCCCCGGCAGCAGCGACTATCTGCTGGCGCCCCGCCTTTCGTCTAACTCGCTTGTCTCCGGTGTAGGTTTTCTGCAGACGCCAACTCCTCTTTCGACCAACGCTGCGTTAACGACTCTCGGGCCGCGCGTTGACGATGTGACGGAATCAGGAGTGGTCGTTAATCCCAATCAATCCCTCGTGATTTCAGCCTCCGTAACTGCAAGCGAGCTACCGGTCGATACATCGGCTGTGGAAATTCATTATCGGCGAGGCTTCTCAGCCGAAGTCACCCTATCCGCCAACGATAATGGCACGGGCGGAGACGCTGTTGCCGGAGACGGGATTTACTCGGCCACCGTCCCCAATGTCGGTGGTGCGGGTGAAATGTTGCGTTGGTATGTCACCGCCGAGGACACCGGAGGCAATCTGACTCGCGCGCCTCGGTTTGCCGATCCGCTCAACTCGGCGGAATATTTTGGCACCGTGGTGACGGACGCATCGGTGGATTCAGACCTGCCCGTGTTGTATTGGTTTGTAGAGAATGAACCGGGGACGCGTACCGATGCTGGTGCGCGAGGTTCGTTGTTTCTCAACGGCGAGTTCTATGACAACATCGACACCAATGCTCACGGCCAGTCGACTCGTAGATCTGCGTTCCCAAAAAAGTCATTTGATTTCGATGCGAACTCGGGAGACAAGTTTCGTGTTCGAGACGACGTCGGGCGAGTCAGTGATTTTAACTTGCTGACCAATTACGCCGATCAGACAAAGATTCGACATCCATTGGCTTACGAAGTTTTCAACGAATCAGGTCACCCTGCATCACTGTTCGGGTTTTCTGTAACTGTTTATCAAAATGGTGAGTACTACGGGCTCTGGGATTTAATCGAAGAGGGGGACGAGGAATTTCTTGAGCGCGAGGGGCTGGATGTAAATGGGGCTCTGTATAAGATCAACAACAGACTTAATGATGCGTACAATAGCGTTGACAAGAAAAGCCGGGAGTACGAAGACCGATCAGATCTTCAATCGATTGTGGATCAGTACGCAGCTGCCGCGGCTCAACCCACAAGTGCGGAAGTTGCATCCGCTCAGCTTGATTTGATCTATGACAACATGGATGTGGCCACGTTGGTGAACTACCTCGCAGTTCAAAACCTGATCTCTAGCGGTGATTTTGGCCACAAAAACCAGTACTGGTTCCATGACGCTGATAAAACGGGGCAATGGTTGACGCTGCCTTGGGATCAGGATTTGTCGTTTGGGCACAGCTGGAACCGAAACATAGATCCGCCTTACTTTGACAATGCGCTCGTCACCACGAGAACCCCACAAGGCGGCGGCAACGATGTCTACCAGCGCGTCTACGCAGATCCCGTTTTGCGAGAAATGTACTACCGACGTTTGAGAACATTGACGGATCAGCTTTACGGGGCAACGGGGACTTCAGGAGAGACGTCTTGGGTTGGTACAACGGCGCGGGAGTTGGGGGCGCTCAACCAAGACGAAGCGGCCGACGATTTAGCGGAGTGGGGCCTGCAAGCGAATTTTGCAACGGCCTACCCGTTTACGAGTGCCGACGCAATAGATCAGTTGGTCAACGATTATGTTCCTCAGCGACGAGAGTACCTTTTGGGACTTGATGCGACACCCAATGCACAAGTTGGCAATCCCGGAATCGTATTTGATGACGTGGACTTCGACTCCAGCCCCGCCAGTGGCCAGCAATCGGAAGAATACATCCGGCTCAACAACCCGACTTCCGATGCAGTCGATATTTCTGGATGGGAACTGACAGGAGGGATTTCACACACGTTTACCGCTGGTACGGTGATCCCCTCTGGCGGCACGCTCTATGTCGTCAAGGACGTCAAAGCATTCAAAGTCCGTGCCTCAGATCCGTCAGTAGGCCAGAAGCGATTTATCCAAGGTAACTACGACGGGCAACTTGCCAGTACTGGAGAGACGGTGAATCTTGTTGCTCTTGATGCAACAGTGGTTGATACACTAACGACTCCAGACGATGGCATCAGCAACAATCAAGCACATTTGGTTGTGACTGAAATTAACTACAACCCGGCAGGTGTCAGCAATTCTGAATTTATTGAATTCTTCAACAATAGCAGCGCCACGACGCCGGTGACCTTGGACCTTGCTGGAGTGACGATCTCCCAAGGGCCGACAACACCGTTTGTCTTTCCAGCCGGGACCTCACTTGCGGCCGGTCAATACTTGGTCGTAGTGCAAGACGCTTCAGGATTTGCGGCGGCTTATCCTTCAGTCAGTAACGCATCAGTTGCCGGCGTATACTCAGGACAGTTGAGTAACTCGGGTGAGACGATTCGCGTTGACGATGTTGGCGGCGAGAAAATTCTTGAGTTTGAGTATAGCGACAATGATCCTTGGTCACCGATTGCCGATGGAGCTGGAGGCAGCCTTGAGCTGATCGATCCGTTTGCGTCGGTTGATCTTTTGGGCAAATATTACAGCTGGCAAGGCAGCACCCGAACGGGTGGCTCACCGGCGGCAGCACCTGCTGGAGCCAACGCGTCGATCAGGATCAATGAAGTCCTCGCTCATACAGATTTACCTCAACGCGACTACATCGAATTGTTCAACGCGTCTACGACGGCGTCTCCAGTTAATATTGGCGGCTGGTATTTGAGCGATTCAAAGAGCGACCTGAGGAAGTATCAGATTGCAGCCAACACCGTCATTCCCGCTGGCGGTCATCTTGTCTTTGACGAACTAGATTTCAATAGCGCCCCCGGTGCTGTTGGAAGTTTCGCGCTATCGAGTGCCGGAGACCAAGTTTGGCTGACGCAGCCGATTAACGCGACTGAGAATGCGTTTATTGACGTAGTCGAATTTGGGGCGACGTACAACGGTGAGAGCTTCGGGCGCATTCCCGAAGGGACCGGTCGTTTGGTTGCAAACGCAGCGGTGACACCGGGGGCCGCAAACAGCGCCGCCAAGGTTGGGCCGGTTCTGATCACGGAAGTTCATTACAACCCAGGCGATGTTGGAGTGGGGCTTGATCCGAAGGATTACGAGTTTATCGAGATTCACAACTCATCGTCAGCGAGCATTTCGTTACAGGACTGGGAGATTCGAGGTGAAGTCGACTTTGATTTCCCGACGATGTCGATCGCCGGAAATCAGACATTGGTCGTATTACGTTTTGATCCCAATGACCCCGCCAACGTCGCCCGAGTGGCAAGTTTCCGGAGTGTTCATGGGATCGACAGTGCGGTGACTCTTGTGGGTGGCTTCAGTGGGAGTCTCTCCAATAGCTGGGGGCGTGTTGAGCTTCAGTCACCAGATAGCCCGCCGGTTAGCGATCCAACTGCAATTCCACATGTGACGGTTGATGAATTGATCTATGACGATCTTTCGCCATGGCCCGTCAGCGCTGACGGTGTGGGTAACTCACTGAACCGTATCGCCAGCAACAGCGTCGGAAGTGAGGCCGGAAGTTGGTCTGCTGCATCCCCAACGCCGGGGGCGGTCAATCTTGTTGTGGCGGGGCCATCGATCACCGTCAGCGTGCGAGACGACAATTCAGAAGTTCGCCCCGACTTGCTTGATTCATTCCGTTTCACTTTCGATGCGGATGTGAATGTATCGGCCGGTGATTTGACCATGGTCAATGATACGCTGGGGGGGACTGCCGTCTCGCTGGCGGGGGTCGCATTTTCATGGGATGCCGCGACGTTTACCGCGGTCTGGGATTTTGAGAGCGTTCCGGATTTTGATCCGGGCTACTATTCGTTCCGACTTTCAGATTCTGTGACGTCGGTACAAGGAAATCAGCCGATTGATGGCGACGGAGATGGTAACGCAGGTGGCGACTACGTTGAACAAACCTACATCGCGATCCCGGGAGATGCGAATCTTGATGGCGTAGTGACCCTGAGCGTTCCGAATCTGTTTACACGGATCAACACGGGAGACGTTGCGATCGCTCGGTCGAATGTTAGCGCCAACTTCCCTACGACTTGGCGGGACGGCGACTTCAACGGAGATGGCATGGTCTCACTATCGGTCCCCAACCTTTTTACACGTATTAACACGGGGGATGTGGCAGTTGCCCGTGCACATGTTGGTATGGACGTGCGCCCACCCGGCGGCGTTGCGGGTTTAGATCTTGTCGTGCCGGTGGTTGAGTTTAACGATTCAAGCGATCTAAGCGGGAATAGTGACAGCGGACTGCTTGCCAGCTCGTTAAGGGGTGACGATTATAACGCTTTGGATTCCGTATTTTCAGAAATCGATGGGTAGGTGGTGACGCTTAAAGACTGGCTGTGCCGATTGACATGGAAACAAGGCTGGTCAGAGATCAACGTTTTGTTTTCGTTGGGAATACTTGGAGGGGTGCTTCGTTTTAGACGCAATACTTCGGGGGATGTCTCCTTTGTTGGAGACGTCGGTAATGTCTGACCAGTCAACTCCTGTCCCACGAGATCGCCATGTCCCCTGCCAAGTTATTTAGATTGTCATTTCAGTGCGTCGCTCTGCTGGCAATCGCCATCACCTGTTGTTCGACCGCCAGGGCACAACAAGCAGAAGCCCTTTATAATTCTTCTACGGGCGAAATCACGATCAACATAATCGCGAGCAATATTTCGTTTTTCTCAATCGTCGGACAAACATCTGCCACAATGCCAGGTGTTGGATTCGTCATTTTTGACGAAGCCAGCGAGACTACATCCCTCGGAATTCCTCAGTCAAGAAATTCTGGAAGCGTGACCTACCAAGGGGAATTGGATGCTTTCGGCAGCTCTGTTCCGATCCCAGTGGGAAGCTACAACATTGGCGCCATTTTTCAGCCCGGTATTGTTTTCACAGAAAGTTCAGCCAGCCCGGGCACTTCGGATGCAGTCGCTGCTGATGGAAGTGTACTAGGACTGGCAGCACTCTCACTCAACGGAGACAATCTTATTCCTATCACGACGGTCGCAGTTCCTGAACCCGGAGCGCTCCCGCTACTTGTAATGGGCATTGCGGCGATGTTCTCACGTCGGCGTCGCTAACTTTGATTTGCGGCTCTCGCAGAGTACATTTTCACTAGAATTACTGAAGCTCGCCAACAGGCGAGCTTTTTTCGTGCGCGGTCACAGCCGCCGGTAATGGAATATTACCTACCTTTGTAATGGGAGAAGGGCTGAGAATGTACGTTCCTTGGTCGGTTTTCGTAGAATGTCGGTCTAAATCCGGGGCGTTTTAGCTAAGCTAAGCGTTTCACCTTCTTGCATTTACCCAACCGGATAAATTACCAATGAAAAGTCCAACCCCGCATTTACGACGCAGTCTGGCTTTACTCGTAATGGTTGTCCTGATTGTGAGCCTATCAAGGACGACATTCGGGCAAAGGGCTAAGGCATTTTACAATCCTGCAAACGGAGAGGTCACTATCGAAGTTATTGCAGGCAATATCGCTACTTTGTCGATTGCTGGACAAACAGGACTGGTGGCAATGCCCGGTTTTGTGAACTTCATGGCAGCGTCGGGAACGACTGGTCTTGGTGATCCTCTAATGGATGCCAATGTACAGTTTGTGACCTACAACCTTGGTCAAGATAGTAGTGGCAATCAAATCACGTTTACGCCCGGTAGCTACAACATTGGGGCGGTTTTCGATCCAAATCTTTCGTTCACAGATGATCCTGCTTTGCCCGATCAATCAGAAGTTAGGGATGCTGGAGGCAATCTCATAGGCTTTGCAGCACTTGATATTGATATCGGAAATTTTGTTCCAATCCGAACGCAAGCGGTTCCGGAACCCGGCGTCCTACCGTTGCTAGTGATGGGCGTTACTGGGCTGATTGCCAGACGACAAAGGAAACGAGCGTAAGTCTGATTAGCTTTCATGTAGGAGCCTAACTCGCCTTACACTCTCACTTTAAGCTAAATTTTGAACCGAACTGTTTACCATGATGAAAATACAACTTGCTACTGTACTTGCTTTGTTCTTCCTGCTGTTGTCCCAAGTTTCTCAGGCGCAACAGGTCATCACGTTTTGGAATTTCAATGACGCCAATGATCCGGGAGTTCCGGATGAAACCATTCGTATCTAGCACAGTGCGTCAACGGGAACCGGAACGGTGTACCAGCAGCGCGCCGACACCGACGGCAATAGAAAGGGTGGAAATCCCTTCACCGTCCAAGACCACCCCGGGACCGGGTTCACGGGAAACGTATCTTCTCGCTGGGTGGGATCGCCTCTTCCCAATCCAAATCTTTCAGCTCGTGCGTCGGGATTAGCTTAACTCTATATCGACGGAGCCTTCAGCAGCAACGGACGGGTTGTAATGGCGAATGAAGGTTTCGTGGGAGATTCATTTTCTGGGGGCCTTGCTCACGAAATTGGACATGCTCCGAGATTAAGACACGTCGATGATGTCAATGCTGGTGCGGGGGCAGCTACTTCAAGATCCAATTTTTAGTATGCCTATGACTGAGGCAAATTTGATGTGGATGGCCGGGGCTGGCCCAGCTTATGACGGCGGTATGACACTGGGCTTGGTGGGCGTCGCTGGCAGACGGCGCCGCGAAGCCTGAGGTTTCGCTAGGCCGACAAGTTGAAACTCCTGAAAGATTACCATTGCCGTACACTGCGGCAATGTTTTTTATGTGCCGCTGACGCGACATCATCGATCTGGGCAGCAGAGTTGACACTTACGTCTCTCTTCCAAGCACGGAACGTGCCCATCCGGCAATATTGCCGTCGTTCTGCCCACGTGAGGCAACTGAATCGGGCTCCACGGTTGTTTTTCGAGCATCGGCGAGCGAGGTTGGTCGTCGTAGATCGGCGAATCTATCTTCCTAAAGCTCCCAAGCCCACCTCAAGATCCCGGTTCTCTTCGAAAAAGAGAGCCCGTTGTTTGCCTCCTAGGTTTTCGGTGGTACTCTTTTTTACTGAAACGTTCGTAATTGCTTACTGACGAGAAATTGACATGCTACGCTACGCTTTTTTGATTGTTGCTGGGATTGGTATTCTATGCACAGGGCCTCTGCAAGAGACTCGCGCTGATCTTGAGATCAATCTCAATTTTTCAGGGTTCAGCACCAATGCACCTGCTGATGGCAGTGCAATTCTCGGTGGTGCGACACAAGCTCAGGCTCAAGCAGTCATTCAAAGTGCGGCTGACTACTGGGAAGAAGTTTTCGCCGGCAGTAATTCCGGTTTGTCTTGGGCCACCGGCGGTACACTAACACAGAACATCACTGTTGGTTGGGGCGCGCAGGGCGGAATGGCTCTTGCTTCAGGAGGCACCAGTTGGTTCCCAAGTGGTGAATGGGGATCTGGTTCCCTAACTTGGGACAACGATGGCACCAGTCAGTTTTTTGTCGACACCACGCCGCTGGATAGTGTTGAGTGGAATCAGTACAGCGCGCGTGACCTAAACCTTGGCGGGACCAACATCAATGTAGAACGAACTTTTTACGATGCTCCCGCTGGCATTACGAGAGACAACGCCGACATGCTGACCGTTGCGGTTCACGAAATTGGACATGCGCTTGGCTTTATAGGCTCCTACCCTCTTTACGGGCCTACTGATCTGGGCAACGACGGAGACCTTGATATTACTAGTGGGCCGTTCAGTGGCGCTGAGATCCCCTACATCGGCGGGCACACTAATGTGATGATTGACTCTCCCGGCTTTGGTGATTTCCCGTATAATCCTGGCGGGGGAGGTTTTTTTCCCACGTTTCTGGACAATCCGAATGTGATGGCGGTCGGCATCACCTCAGGCGTACGCCGCCTCCTTACCGAAGCAGACATTGCCATTGTCGCTGAGTTCCTCGATTTTGATATGGCGACGGTGAACTTCGATGCACGTGTCGCTGCCGTCCCGGAACCTTCAGTGATCTCACTGTTTGCATTGGGTTTGATTGTCGCCGCAGGCAGACGTCGCCGGACAGCCTAGTGCTTCATCCAGATTTGGAATCAGGTTTCGCATGTTAGCCGTTTTAATACTAGCCCCCGGTTTTTGCGCGACGGAATCGTGGCTATCGCCAAAACGCCAAAACGGCTAACCCAAAATTTAGCTCTGACCAACCAAGAGTCCAATTAGCGAACGCGGATCTTGTATACACGAACAAAAACAGTCCATTGTTGCCCTCGGCGGCAATGGACTTTTCTCTTGCGTTCTTCAGTAAAACTCTCACCCGATGGTAGACCGTTCCGCGGGGATGTCGGTTGATTGATTGAGTCCCGTTTGGAGCCAAGCGACCAGTATTCCAGCAATCGCTCCGCACAGATGTCCGTCCCACGAAACGCCTTTGGTGATTGGCAGAATTCCAGTGAGCGTGGACCAACCGTACATAAATCCCACTACCGCTGCGACCAGCATCGGGACCAAACGTCTCTCAAACCATGCTGCGGCCAAGAAAAAAGTGACCAGCCCGAACACCAACAGACTGGCGCCGATATGAGCGACGATCTGAACCTCGTTGCCGTTTCTCCCAAACAGCCACAGAAGCAGCCCGCCCAATACAGCAATCGAAGCAACTGTCTGCCATGAATTGGCTCGCGATCCCGCCAACAACGTCAGCAACACAATCAGAGGGAAAGTGTTACTTAACAAGTGTCCGAAGTCGCGGTGCAAAAAAGTCATCGCGCCGATGCCGGGAATTCCGGAAAGGTATCTCGGCACCAATCCAAAGTACTCGCCCAGCGGCAAGAAGATATCTAGGACATGCACTACCCAGATCACGCCTACAAAAATCAGGACCCCTCTAATTTCGTCGCCGATCTGGTGCTGGTTGCCGGCTACGGGATCGGTTTTCAAAACGTCTGACACGACTGGTACTCCTAATGCTTTTTCGAGATCTGAAAAGTGACTGGTCGAGTTGTCCCTCCGACCATCAGGCTTTGTTCACGACCGTTGTTTTTTTCGCAAGCAGCCTAAGAATCCAGTGCCATGTGATCGCTAATAGCACTGCAGTGCAGCCAACATGTAAAACTTGCACTAGCTGCAAAATCGCCACGTGTGCCAACACGATGCCCATCAGCATCATCGCAATCACCATTGCAAAAATCCATTTCGGTTCTGCAATCTTCCCCGATTCGGCTTTGCCAACCCAGAATAGTACCAACGCAGAAGTCACCAGTAGCGTCCACGAGAAACTGCGATGCACTTTGTAAATTAGCATGGTGCCCAATTGCTCAATCCATTCACTCCTATCCAGGCCCGCTGCCGCTATGGCCAGTTCATCGGTCTGTTCCCGCAGTTGGCTGCCCATCAGCCCTTCGCAGAACAAACAAGCGAAAAAGATCAGAGACGCAATCAGGATACTTTTGCGATATCGCGAATCGATTTGCAGAGGCGCATCATCCGGGCGCGTCATCCAGATGATGGTGACCAAAACGGCGATCAACAAAAACGCCAACGCCATATGCAGCGTAATGATTCCTGGTTGAAGCCCACTACTGACAACGACTGCCCCCATGATTGCGTTGCCGATGACGTCCGCCAAGCAAAACCACGAAAGTCCGACCACCCACCATTTGTATCGCTTCGCCCAGAAGGACACAATTGCCAGCAACAAGGTAGAAAATCCAAGAGGCAGCGAAGTCAGGCGATTGAAGAACTCGATCCAAGTGTGCACCGGATCGAAGCTGGCCAAAACGGTATCGCGCGTGATCGTGTCGGGGTCGATCCCTTTTTTTGCGGCGTGCCGTTTGAACTTTGCCATGTCCAACTTCGACACATCGATTTGATCGGCACTGGTCGGCGGAATGATACAGCCCCAACATGTAGGCCAGTCGGGACATCCCAAGCCAGACCCTGTCACACGCACCGTCGCACCGACGACGACCAACAAGATGAGAGAGAATAAGGCGATCCAAGCAAGTCGATTGACGATCATGGAAGTTGAAGAATATGAAGATGGAAAGGACGTTTGACGTCATCATGGACGATCGACGCTTTTTTTCCTAGACACGTGAACAACTGTCGCAGAGTCAATCCATAAAAAATGAAGTCGCAAGCTTGTCACGGGACTTGAGCTTCGATAAAATGAGGATCGATTCGGGATGTGGCGTAGCCTGGTAGCGCGCTACACTGGGGGTGTAGAGGTCGCTGGTTCAAATCCAGTCATCCCGACTGATGAAAGCTCCGAGAAACACGGTTTTTCTCGGGGCTTTTCTCCTTCTACAACCTCTTCGGTCTCACTTGCCTTGTTATCAAATTCGCTGGCAATAGTTTCAATTTCCCCCTCACAGCAGGAATCTGGGAGCAGTTTGGGGAACATATTCTCTGCGCCTGATTCAACAACTTCATCAGTTTCGGACTCATAATCCACGTCAACAAATACAGGCAAGCTCTCAACGGCACTGCGAATCTGAAGCTGTCTTGGCTCCGTGTAGACATTCATCGTGAGGCTGATGTCGGAGTGCCTCATCGCTGCCTGTGCAACCCTTGGGGCAACGTTGGACGCAGACATTAGAGTGCCGAAAGAATGTCTCAGAGCATGCACGTCTACGATGTAGCCACGGTCATCAACTTTTGGAATTCCTGCCATCCCCAAATCCCGGTTCAGGATCTTTACCAGTCCTGACGGAACATAAAAAAGAACCTTGTCAGATATGCTTGAAACAGACTCACCAGAGTAACCACACTCACCACCATCACAGGATGTCTTATTTTTGAATCCTGCCTCAACAGCAAGATCAGCAATCCAAGAGCGGAGTTCATCAGCCAAGTCGGAACGGACTGGTATCTGGCTTCCTTGGCGGTTCTTTTCGTCTGCAGCA
>CALKXO010000532.1 GCA_938003615.1 uncultured Pirellulaceae bacterium
CGAATATCGCAAAGCGGGCCTGCCCACTACCAGTGCTTGGATGGAGTCAGCAGTCAAAGAGATGAACTACCGCATCAAGGGAACCGAAATGTTCTGGAACAATCCGATTGGCGCCGAGGCCATTCTGCAAATCCGTGCGGCTGCGCTATGCGACGACGACCGACTCGTCAGGGCAATGACGAGGCGACCGGGAGCTGAAAAACTAAGAAGAAATTACGAAAGCCAAGCTGCATGAAATTGCAATCCCTGACATGCACCCCACTAGCTATAGCTATAGCTAAAGATCGCTTGGCCAGAACGTAGGATACTGGATCAACAGCCGGTCAAACTTTTTGGTCAAGAACGGATTGAGCAACTCGCGGTCATCCCCAACATTTTCTAGCAGTTTGCGGATGGCCGATTCTTGTTCTTCGCGTCCACCGCCGAACTCTTCAGCGGATTGAGCATCAAAAATAACCGCTTTGCCGACAACGCCAGTAACCTGAAACCGGCGGTCTATTTCGTCCGAATTTGCGAGTTTGGTATAGATGGAACTTGCTTCTTCAAAGCGGCCTTGTAACAGGTAGATCTCGCCCAGCCTCGCCATCGCCCGTTGGTGGTAGAGTTTGGTTTTGTTTTCTGCGTCTTCCGCTTCATCCACCGGAAAGTAGTCCATGACGGCCTTCCAGTGTGCTTCTTGGTGAGGCAACGCTTGTTTGGCGGACAAGTCGAAAGTAGACCAGTAGGTCGATTCGTACTGTTGGTCGACGGTTTCAAATTTCGCAATGGGTTGGCGTGGAGGCATGTTAGCGCCGACTTCGATCTCAAGGGGATTGGCTGGGCGGGAAGAATTCGCCAACCAGACACCTCCCTGCCAAGCTGTGATGGCGGCCGCAGCGGCGCCGAGCGCCACCATGAAATGCTTGCGCGATTGTGAGTCTGATTTGCCCTGCATCGCTTGTTGCAGTTTGGTCCGCTGAGGATTGCTGGAGGACTTGCCAACAATCGTGGCTGGTGAAATCTTGATGTCATTGAGCGCGTAGGCTTCGTCAAGATTGATCTTCTTCAACACTTTGAGAACTTCGTTGGCGGACTGAGGTCGGTTCTCAGGTGATTTTTCGATCATGCTGTGAATTAGCGCGCTAATTGCTTCGGGCAGATCGGGGCGAATTTCTCCTAAAGGTGCGGCGTCGTTTTTGACTTGCTGCATTGCAATCGCCAACGCGTTGTCACCGTTAAAGGGTGGCGTGCCGGCAAGCATGTGGTAAGCCGTCACGCCCAGCGAGTAAATGTCGCTGCGTGCGTCGAGAACCGCTCCTTCGACCTGCTCGGGGCTCATGTACAACGGAGTCCCCATCGTGATGCCAACTTTGGTCAGCGTCTCCGACGATTGGTCATTGTTAATTCTTGCCAACCCGAAGTCCGTGACTTTGATCTCCCCGTTGTCGGACAGCATGATGTTTTCCGGCTTGATGTCCCGGTGGACCACCTGAAATTCGTCAGCTTTCTGAATCGCCTGCGCAGTGCCAACTAGGATTTCCATCGCAAGTTTGGGCTCGGCCGCGCCATTGCGGTTGAGCCACATTTTAAGATTTTGTCCCGAAATGTATTCTTGAGCGATGAAGTGGATGTTTTTGTGTTGGCCGACTTCGAAAATTTGAACGATGTTTGCGTGAACCAGCGCCGCGGCAGCGCGTGCCTCGCGCAGAAAGCGATCGACGTAGGTTCCGTCTTTAGCAAGTTCGCGTTTGAGTACCTTGAGCGCGATCGGACGCTGTAAAGAAAGTTGACGGGTCAGATAGACATCCGCCATACCGCCGCGTCCTAGGCGTTGCAGAACCAAGTAGTCGCCGATCGTTTGGCCGGTCAGGTCGTCTGCGAAGTTCAGATTGTCGATGCGCTCTGGCATACGTAGCTAAGATATCACTGGGACAAAAGGCATCGTGCGGCGCTGCTGCGGCCGCAATGATGGATTCCATGGTGGCTGATAGCCTCCAATATGAATCAGTATGTTTGCCAAAGCTAGTTTTGACAACGTGGCATGCCGCTATTGGTCGCCTTTCTAGTCGTCCTCACCGTGGGCAATCGCAGGCCAGAACTTGTCAAATCCCTTAGGATCGAGGGCATAATCGGGACTGTTGTCCAGATCGTGGCAAGAAAGACACAGATTGGCTTCTGCTTCGGCTTTGGTAACGATCATTTCCTGTCGCAACGCTTCGTCTTCGTCACCATTGTTTTCTGATTCGACGTGCGCCGATCCGGGCCCATGGCAGTTTTCACAACCGTTGCCATGCAAGTGAGCGTGTTTGTCGAGATCGATGAAACCAGTCTCGAACGGAACGTAACGCTGTGGATCCCAACCCACCGCATGGCAGCTGACACATTCGGGATCGAAGTTTCTTTTCACCCAAGTTCGTTCACCGGGGTCGGTCAGGTCACCAGTGGCTTTCGCGTGAGGGCCACCGTTTCCATCAAGGCCATCTTTCCAAATTTCATACTCGGCGTCATGACAGTCTGCGCAGGCCTCTGATCCAACAAACTTATTTCCCGATGGGTGTAGCTTCGGTTTGATGTCTTCGAACTGCCCGCTTTCCCAAAGTAGCTTCAGTTCTTCTTGGTAATTCTTGAAGACCTTGCGCATTTCCATGGCATCTTCAAAACGAGCGTCCATTGGAACGCGCTTATACTTTAACGACATTCCAGCGGGATTTTTGTAGATGCCTACGATCCCCGCGTACATGCCTTTGACGCCGACTTGGATGATGGAGGTGGTGTGGTTGCCCGTTTGGATCACATCGGGTTGGAGTTTGGGGTCACCCGCTCCACCGGAGGTGACGACCAAATCAAAGATTGGGAATTGTTTTGCTGCTGCGACACAGCTTGCCGGTGCGCTTTGCATGACCAGAACGTTTACATCGCACTGGGCTGCCACAAAAGGGCCTGCGACCTGTTTCAGCCCGTCGGTAACAGATGCCGTTGTTAGGCCTTCGATGTTTTTTAGTTTGGGAATGTGTTCGTTACCAATAACTGAAGTGATCCCAACCCGCAGGCCATTTTTTTCGGTTACCGTAAATCGACCGATCGCTTCCGGATCGTCGCTCAACTGCACATTGGCACACACAAACGGATTTTCGTTGTCGATTGCATTGTAGATCGTTTGCAGGACAGCCAGAGAATCAAGTTTTAGATCATCGACACCGAAGCTGATTGCTTGGTACTGCATTTGCTTGCACAGCGCGTTGTAGGTGGTGCCAAGTTTGATTTTGGCTTGTTGACCTTTTCGGCGGATCTGGTTGCCAGCATCGATGTTGACCAGATCCCAGCCGCGGTTAAGCAAAATTTTCTGGCAAGTGCGGCGTCTAAGCAGTCCGCCCTTCTGCTTGTCCAAACCAGTACAACCGCAGGGCTCGATGTAGCCATGCAGGCGACCGGTGACAAAGAGTGCCACATCAGGTTTGTCCCAGTCCTTCACCAAGTCATTAGCCGGCGGGAAAGAGGGAGTGGCTTCGGAGCCTTCTTGATCGGAGCCTTCTTGGTCGGAGCTTCGGTTGGCAGTTACAGCAGGTTGAGAAACAAACGGATTGCTAGCAAGTAGCGCGAGTGGTTTGGCGATGATTTGCTGAAGCGTCGTAACTGGATTTCCACAACCGAGCGAGATCAGGGTAAGTGAGCAGACGAGGCAGGCAAGTGCTAGGCGGCCAGAGATCCAGAGGGTTTTCATCGTTAAAGTACCTGTTTTACGATAGCAAAGAAGCTGAGTTCTTCATGAGTTGACAAGTTTCGAGTGTCTGCCAGCGGAATCGGCTGAATCGGTGGGCGGGAGCCAATTCCCACTAGAACCATACAATTGTAGGCCGTTTGGGTAAATGGCAACGGAGAACATTTGTCGTAGGCCAGTTGGCCGCGCGTTTGTGTGCCACAATACAAACTCGCACTTACGGGCCGAGCTGCTGTCCCGCACGATGCTTGGCAGGTATCCAGCCTAAGTGTTTCGCTCAACGCCAAAGTACTCTAACACGCGCCCGTACATGCTGGCGTCTGATACGGAATCACTGTCGCCAATATCGCCCACGCCGCCGGTGGTTAGCAGCACGCCCCGATGATCGGTGTCACCAGCCTCCGATTGGTTTTGCCAACCGTATCCGTGTGAGCCTTTGATCAACGTTGCGTCCAGCGGCACCGACATCGTGCTCATGTCAAAATGCAGCTCCACCGGGTCGTAGCCAAGCTTTCTATGAATATCCACGGTGCGCGCCAACGCAGGCGCCCTGTCGTCAACCTCCCACCAGTAGTAGGCCTGCCAACTATTGGACGTAGAAGCCAGAACGACATCGCCACTGCGGTCGTGGTCCAGACGACCTCGCGCGCTGCCGGTCAAAACGCGCTCGATTCCATGGACGGACTGAAAGTGGTTTACGACCTTCTCGATGGTGGCTGGATCACTATCCTTCACGAAGACATGAGAAAACTGATGGTCGACCAATGCCCACGCGCGACTGCTGGAGACATCCAACAGTTCCCCGTTCTCCTCGGGTAGAAATTCTAGCAGCCCAAGTGATCTCAACTCGCGGTTGGGGTACGTCACGTGATCGACCGGTGTGATGACGTACTCGCTGGCGAACATCCAGTCGACCCTTGCGCCGGCGGTTGTTGAGCCAAGTGCCGTTTCGAATCCGGACACCATCTCGCCGACGGTGTTATCTAGATCGGTCAGCGCTTGAATTGCTTGCTCGCTGTCGGGCCCATACTTTTGTGCCGCGTAATCCAGATGCGGCAAATAGATATAGAAGAAGTTCGGTTTGAACTCAGCGGCGGCCAGTGTGGCTGATTTTACGATCCAGTCGGACGATTTGATGTTCGCCAACGGTCCCCAAAAGTGCTTTAGAGGAAAGTGCCCCAGCGTTTCCAACAGCTGCCCATAGAACTCCTGAGGTTTTGTGTAGCACCACAAATCCTCGCTGCCATCAGGCTGGTGAATTGGCGCCGGCATGCATACGTAGTCTGCCCCGCAACCCTTGCTAAGCATGGGAAACCAAGCGGCTGAAGAGATGTCGTTTTGTTTTAGCGTGTCCCAGATTTGCGGCTGCTCGATGACTTCGTTCCAAGCCGTCCACATCTCGACTTTGGCCTTGTCCCGCCAGAAAAACCCATTGGCGACCACACCGTGTTCTTGCGGCGAACTCCCCGTCAGCATGGTGGCTTGAGATGGCCAAGTAACGGCCGGGAACGAATGCTCAATGCGGGACGATTTACCCGAGGCAAACAGACGGCGCGTGTTGGGCATTGATTCGAGATCGATTTGCCGCAGACCCGGAATAGAGGCGAATACTAAATGTTTCGTGGCATGATGCTTCATGTTGAGTAAATCCATTTGGATAAAAGCAGGACCGGTAAAATCAAGGCGACGACGGTTAGAGCAAACACCAAATTGTCCGGACGAACGAGAAAGCAGATCGAGGCGTCAAGAATAATCAGGCTTCTCAAGGTGGAAATGATCGCCAGTTTGACTGATTGGGGCTGCGTGTCGGCGACGCAAACGACTACCCGTCGAATGGAGGCTAACGAAACAACCGCCACCAGCACAGGATAGGTGCGCAGTGCAGAAGCGGGAAACTGAGCGCCGGGGCACCAAGCTAACGTCGCCAGCAAAACAAATCCCGTCAACATAACGCCCGCCGCGACAGCTAGTTTGCCGCGCTGTTGGACGGCGCAGCTCTCGTTTCTGGCCAGTAATGTGACTCCCATAATCAGCACGCCGATAGCGATCGCCGCCCACAAAACCTCAATTGGAAAACCGCCAATGCTAGGGCGGTTCTGTTCCGCTAACGCTGTGGTCGAGACCGTCGATGCGCCCAACAGAACATTCAGGCTACGACAAGCTCCCATTGATACGGGGGCCAATGGCGTTTGCTTTAAGGGGCCGTCGTACAGATAAATCGCCAGCGCTAACAATGCGGCGATGGAGCCAGATTGAAATACCGCCGACGGTGACGCAAACGCCCCGGCAGCGATGGCTGCTAGGATTCCCAATGCCATCAAACACCATCCCAGCATTGTCGCTGTGCGGAGCGTGATTCGACCGCTTGGGATTGGGCGGTTGGGTTGATCCGTTTTGTCCCGCGCGGCGTCGAAAACATCGTTCAGAACCATGCCACAACAATACAGGGCTAGGCTGCTGAAGATTAGGTACAACAACACGGGCCAATTCTCCCAGTTTCGATTGGCTAGCAGATATCCTGCAAGGATATTGGCGACCGCCGTAGGAGCGTTGGGGGCGCGGATAAGCTGGAGCCACTTCATGGGCGGTTGAGAAATTCAATGGATGGCTGTGAGGTCGTCAAGGTCGGCTAATTCTAAACACTCCGGCTACTGGCAGATGTGTCGGCGACGCCAGCAACCGAAAAAGGGCGCAAAAAATAAGCCTGGACGCCAGCGAACTGGCGATCCAGGCTTTCCCCCCTGGGATATTCCCATGTTGATACTGGCTTTATCGGGTTGGCTGAGTATGAGGATTAGAGAAATCTTTTCAATGGAGCGATATTTCCTTGTGGGGCAAGAAATTCTTTTATTCTGGACTACGGAGGCCAGAAAGGCTGTTCTGGATGATTGGGATGTTCCGATTCAACATAGAACCGCTGCCCTAATGGTCCGTTCGTACCTT